>NZ_JBFROH010000021.1:0-25224 GCF_041471425.1 Vibrio sp. 10N.261.52.C2
ACGTATTTTAGGACGAGACAGTTCAGTTAACTTCTATCTCAATCGATAAAAGCCAGCTGATTACCAACCCGTGATTTCACGTAGGCCTTTACCTATGTCAGCAAGAGACTTAACAGTCTTAACGCCTGCTGCTTCTAGCGCTGCGAATTTATCTTCAGCAGTACCTTTACCGCCTGAGATGATTGCGCCTGCGTGGCCCATACGTTTGCCCGGAGGAGCAGTAACACCAGCGATGTAAGATACAACTGGCTTAGTTACGTTTGCTTTGATGAACTCAGCCGCTTCTTCTTCCGCAGTACCACCGATTTCACCAATCATTACGATTGCTTCAGTTTCTGGGTCTTCTTGGAAAAGTTTTAGGATATCAATGAAGTTTGAACCTGGGATAGGGTCACCACCGATACCAACACATGTAGACTGACCAAAGCCTTCATCTGTTGTTTGCTTAACTGCTTCGTACGTCAGAGTACCGCTGCGAGATACGATGCCTACTTTACCCTTCTTGTGGATGTGACCAGGCATGATACCAATCTTACACTCGTCTGGAGTGATAAGACCTGGACAGTTAGGACCGATCATGCGAACGCCAGTTTCTTCTAGCTTCACTTTAACGTCGATCATATCTGTTGTAGGGATACCTTCAGTGATCGTTACGATCAGTTCGATACCTGCATCAATCGCTTCTAGGATTGCATCTTTACAGAAAGGAGCTGGTACGTAGATAACTGTTGCTGTTGCGCCAGTTACTTCTACCGCTTCACGTACTGTGTTGAATACTGGAAGGCCTAGGTGAGTTTGACCACCTTTACCAGGTGAAACACCACCAACCATTTGCGTACCGTATGCGATAGCTTGGTCTGAGTGGAATGTACCTTGACCGCCAGTGAAACCCTGACAGATTACTTTAGTGTCTTTGTTAATTAATACAGACATTATTTAGCCTCCGCAGCAGCAACAACTTTCTGAGCAGCATCTGTTAGAGATTCAGCTGCAATGATATCAACATCAGAATTAGCAAGTACTTCGCGACCTAGGTCTGCGTTTGTACCTTCTAGACGAACAACTACAGGAACTGTTACGCCAACTTCTTTAACTGCACCGATAATACCTTCAGCGATCATGTCACAACGAACGATGCCACCGAAAATGTTTACGAGTACTGCTTTAACATTGTCATCAGAAAGGATGATCTTGAATGCTTCAGCTACACGTTCTTTTGTCGCGCCGCCGCCTACATCAAGGAAGTTTGCTGGCTTGCCGCCGTGTAGGTTTACGATATCCATCGTACCCATCGCAAGGCCTGCACCGTTAACCATACAGCCAACGTTACCATCTAGTGCTACGTAGTTCAGTTCCCACTGTGCTGCGTGTGCTTCGCGCTCATCTTCTTGAGATGGATCGTGCATTTCACGTAGTTTAGGCTGACGGTACATCGCGTTTGAGTCGATGTTGATCTTGCCGTCTAGACAAAGCAGGTTGCCTTCGCCAGTAATTACAAGCGGGTTGATTTCTAGTAGAGCTAGGTCGTACTGAGAGAACATTTGGCCAAGACCCATGAAGATCTTAACGAACTGTTTGATTTGATCGCCAACTAGACCAAGTTTGAACGCCAGTTCACGGCCTTGGTAAGCTTGAGGGCCTACTAGAGGATCGATCGCTGATTGGTGAATCAACTCTGGAGTTTCTTCAGCGATTTTCTCAATGTCCACACCGCCTTCAGTTGACGCCATGAATACAATTTTACGCGTTGCGCGGTCAACAACAGCACCTAGGTAAAGTTCGTTAGCAATGTTTGATGCTTCTTCAACTAGGATCTTAGTTACAGGCTGACCATTAGCGTCTGTTTGGTAAGTCACTAGGTTTTTACCTAGCCACTTTTGTGCAAACTCTTTAACGCCTTCTTTGGTGTCATGTAGCTCTACGCCGCCCGCTTTACCGCGGCCACCAGCGTGTACTTGACACTTAACGACTTTCTTGGCTGTACTGATACGACCTGCAGCTTCGAAAGCTTCTTGTGCAGTATCACATGCGAAACCTTCTGGTACAGGCAAACCGAATTCTGCAAACAGCTGTTTGGCTTGGTATTCATGCAAATTCATTTTGATATTCCGTTTATTTTCCCTTAAGGGATTATTATTTCCATAACGACACAGTTTCCTGTGTTACGTCTGTAGGGTCTTCTCAAAACAACTGCTGTCCATTTTCTAATGGCTTTACAGTTCAATTGAAGGCCAGACGTTGAGCAGCCTAGCCTTTGAAACTTTTTACGTCTAGCTAACGGGGTTAACTAGACGTTTTAGCGATACTAAACGTCTAATAGCAGACGTGCAGGATCTTCTAGAAGCTCTTTGATGGTCACTAGGAAGCCAACTGATTCACGGCCATCGATTAGACGGTGGTCGTAAGAAAGCGCTAGGTACATCATTGGTAGAATCTCTACCTTGCCATCAACAGCCATTGGACGGTCTTGGATTTTGTGCATACCCAAAATTGCCGCTTGAGGCGGGTTGATGATTGGCGTAGACATTAGAGAACCAAATACACCACCGTTTGTGATAGTGAAGTTGCCGCCCATCAGTTCATCAACCGTTAGCTTGCCGTCACGACCTTTGATTGCTAGCTCTTTGATGCCTTTTTCGATATCAGCGAAACCTAGTGTGTCACAGTCTTTGAGTACTGGAGTCACTAGACCACGTGGCGTAGATACCGCCATGCTGATGTCGAAGTAGTTGTGGTAAACGATATCTGTACCATCAATAGAAGCGTTCACTTCTGGGAAACGCTTCAGTGCTTCTGTTACTGCTTTCACGTAGAAAGACATGAAGCCAAGACGCGTATCGTGACGTTTCTCGAATTGGTCTTTGTACTGCTTACGAAGGTCCATGATTGGCTTCATGTTCACTTCGTTGAAAGTAGTCAGCATTGCTGTGCTGTTTTTCGCTTCTAGAAGACGGTTTGCAACTGTCTTACGCAGGCGAGTCATAGGCACGCGTTTTTGGCTGCGAGCCGCTGCTGGCGCTTCAACTGCTGGTGCAGATGCTGCTGCCGGAGCCGCTTTCGCTGCTGCTAGGTGTGCGTCGATGTCTTCACGAGTAATACGACCACCAACACCAGTGCCTTTAACGTCAGCTGGTTGTAGGTTGTGCTCAGCAAGCAGGCGACGAACAGCTGGGCTTAGTGCGTCGTTGTTCTCTTCTGTTAGCGCAGCTTTATGGCGCTTATCAGGAGATGCTTCTGTATCTTCAGTGGTGTCTTTCGTTGGTTCACCAGCGACAGCACCCGGCTTGATTTTAGCCAAAAGCTGCTTAGAAAGTACCGTAGCACCCTCTTCTTCGATGATAGCTTCCAGAACACCCGCTTCAGGAGCCGGTACTTCTAGAACTACTTTATCTGTTTCGATATCTACAATGACTTCATCACGTGCAACCGCTTCGCCCGGTTTTTTGTGCCAAGTAGCAACTGTTGCATCAGCCACAGATTCAGGTAAATCTGGAACCAGAATTTCAATTGTCATGTGCGTATTTTCCTTTTACTTCTAGTTCTTAAGTAGGGTCAAAGCGTCGTCAACTAACGCTTTTTGTTGTTTCAAGTGTACTGACATATAGCCAACAGCTGGTGATGCTGATGCAGGACGACCTGCGTATTGAATATCAGCACCTACTGGGATAGCAGCTCGGAAATTATGTTGGCTACTGTACCAAGCACCTTGGTTTTGTGGCTCTTCTTGACACCAAACGTAATCGACTACATTTGTGTACTGTGCGATGGCAGCTCTCACGTCCTCATAAGGGAACGGGTAAAGTTGCTCAATACGTACAATAGCGACATCGTCTTGCTCGTTCTTACGTCTTTGGTCAAGCAGGTCAAAGTAAACCTTACCTGAACAGAACACGACGCGTTTTACGTTCTCAGGAGCCAGATCATCAATTTCTGCGATAGCTGGTTGGAACGTGCCTTCTGCCAAATCTTCAAGAGAAGAAGTACACAGAGGGTGACGAAGCAATGACTTAGGTGACATTACAATCAGTGGACGACGCATTGGTCGAACAACCTGACGGCGAATCATGTGGTAAACCTGAGCTGGTGTTGAAGGAACAACAACCTGCATGTTTTGTTCAGCACATAACTGAAGGTAACGCTCAAGACGTGCAGAAGAGTGCTCCGGGCCTTGGCCTTCATAACCGTGAGGAAGCAGCATAGTTAGACCACATAGACGTGCCCACTTTTGCTCACCTGATGAAATGAATTGGTCGATAACAACTTGTGCACCGTTTGCGAAGTCACCAAATTGAGCTTCCCAAAGGGTTAGACCGCTTGGCTCTGCTGTCGCGTAACCATACTCAAATGCGAGTACCGCTTCTTCAGATAACACAGAGTCAAACACTTGGAATGGCCCTTGTTTATCATGAATGTTCGCAAGAGGAACATACGTGCTTGCATCTGATTGATTGTGCAGTACTGAGTGACGGTGGAAGAACGTACCACGACCTGAATCTTGGCCTGAGATACGAATACGCTTACCGTCGTCAACAAGTGTTGCGTATGCCAGAGTTTCAGCCATACCCCAATCGACTTGTTTCTCACCATTCACCATGGCAGTACGATCGTTGTACAGTTTATTTACTCGGCTTTGCAGCTTGTGGCTGTCCGGGTATTGACAAAGTTTGGTACCAAGCTCTTTCAGGCGCTCGATATCAATCTTGTTATCCCACTCGATGTTCCAGTCGTGACCTAGGTAAGGAGACCAGTCTACTGAGTGAAGTGCCATTGGACGCCACTCTTTAACCACAACTTCACCGTGATCAAGTGCATCACGATATTCGTTAACTAGCTGAGTTGCTGTATCAATACCAAACTCACCGCGCTCCATTAGCACGTCAGCGTAAAGCTTACGTGGTGTTGGGTGCTTCTTGATTTTTTGGTACATCAAAGGCTGTGTTGCATTCGGCTCATCGGCTTCATTGTGACCGTGGCGACGGTAACAAACCAAATCAATAACAACATCACGCTTAAACGTATTACGGTAATCCAATGCAAGACGCGCAACAAACGCAACCGCTTCTGGATCATCAGAGTTAACGTGGAAAATCGGAGCCTGAACCATCTTCGCGATATCGGTACAGTACATCGTAGAGCGTGTATCGCGAGGGTTAGACGTTGTAAAACCAACTTGGTTGTTTACAACGATACGAACCGTACCACCTACACAGAAACCACGAGCTTGAGACATGTTAAACGTCTCTTGTACTACACCCTGACCAGCGATAGCTGAGTCACCGTGGATAGTAATTGGAAGTACACGGCTACCATCATTATCACCAAGGCGATCTTGACGTGCACGTACTGAACCGATAACTACCGGGTTTACGATTTCTAAGTGAGATGGGTTAAATGCTAGTGCTAAGTGAACGTTGCCGCCTGGCGTTGCGAAGTCCGCAGAGAAGCCTTGGTGGTATTTCACATCACCAGTACCCCACGTGTCATCGTGCTTGCCCGCAAACTCGTCAAACAGGTCTTGTGGCTTTTTACCAAGCACGTTGACCAACATGTTTAGACGACCACGGTGAGCCATACCAACAACAACTTCACGCATGCCTTGTCCGCCAGCATGACGAATAATTTCTTTCGTCATTGGGATAAGAGCATCACCACCTTCCAACGAGAAGCGTTTTGCGCCTGGGAATTTCGCACCAAGATAGCGCTCAAGACCTTCAGCAGCAGTTAGCTCTTCTAGGAAAGCTTGCTTTTCTTCTTTGTTGAAAGAGGGTTGACCAGATACAGACTCTAAACGTTGTTGGATCCAACGCTTTTGCTCTGTATTTGTCATGTGCATGTATTCAGCACCAATAGAGCCACAATACGTTTGCTTTAGAGATTTGTAGAGATCTTTAAGCACCATCGTCTCTTGGCCAATGGCGTAAGAGCCGACGTTGAACGTCTCATTGAGGTCATCTTCGGTAAGAGTGTGGAAAGAAGGGTCCAGTTCATCAACTGTCGCTCTTTTCCATAAACCTAGGGGGTCTAGATTTGCTGCTTGATGCCCTCGGAATCGATAGGCATTAATAAGTTGCAGAACCTTTACTTGTTTCGCATCGACATCTGGATCACTAACTTGGACACTGTAATGCTTTGTTTCTTGAGCGAGTCGACGGAAGTATTCACGAACACGAGAGTGTGGTTGTTCCACTGTCTCTGAAGCTTGCACAGGCAGTTCTTCAAAAACACTTCTCCATTCGTCACTTACCGAATCTGGGTCACTTAGATACAGTTCATAGAGTTCTTCTACGTACGTTGCATTGGCGCCAGCCAAGTGTGAAGACTCGAGCCATGCCTTCATCACGCCGTTGTGCATATTTTCCCTTAACCAGTAGTTTTCACGTTTGCTGCGGTCTATGCCGAGCTATTAAAAGGCCGCCCCAAAACTTCTAGGGCGGCAATTTTTATATAACTTAAACCGAACGATTCACTAGCATGGTCTTGATGTGACCAATAGCTTTCGTCGGATTTAATCCCTTAGGACAAACACTTACACAATTCATGATGCCATGGCAACGAAAAACGCTAAATGCATCATCAAGATCGGACAAACGTTCGTCTGTCGCTGTATCTCGGCTATCAATTAGCCAACGGTACGCTGCAAGCAGGCCTGCTGGTCCGATGAATTTGTCAGGGTTCCACCAGAATGATGGGCATGACGTTGTACAACATGCACACATGATACATTCGTACAATCCATCTAAATGAGCACGCTCATCAGGGCTTTGTAAGTTTTCACGAGCCGGTGGCACATTGCCATCAGACACTAAGAATGGCTTCACTTTTTCGTAGTTATCGTAGAACTGAGTCATGTCTACAATCAGGTCACGAACAACGGGTAAGCCAGGCAGTGGGCGAATCACAATCTTGTCTTGGCCCGAAAGCGCAGACAATGGCGTGATACACGCTAGGCCATTTTTACCGTTCATGTTCAAACCATCCGAGCCACATACACCTTCACGGCATGAGCGACGGAATGAGATTGTTGGATCTTGCTCTTTCAACAGAATAAGCGCATCCAAAAGCATCATGTCTGAACCTTCATCCACTTCTAGAGTGTATTCCTTCATATAAGGTTTCTGGTCGACATCTGGATTGTAACGATATAAAGAGAAATTCAGTTTCATGGTCATATCTCCTTAGTACGTACGTGCTTTTGGTGGGAACGCTTCACGATGGATAGGTTCCATGTTTACACCACGCTTAGTCATGCTCTCTGACTCTGGGTTGTAAAGTGAGTGGCATAGCCATTGCTCATCATCACGGTCAGGGAAATCGAATCGAGCGTGTGCGCCACGGCTCTCTGTACGGAAATTTGCAGCAACAGCCGTTGCGAATGCCGTTTCCATCAAGTTTTCAAGCTCTAGACACTCGATACGTTGAGTGTTGAACTCTGTAGACTTATCAGATAGGTGTGCATTTTTCAGACGCTCGCGAATCGCTTTTAGCTCTTCTAGGCCTTCAGCCATTGCTTTGCCTTCACGGAATACTGAGAAGTTGTTCTGCATACATTGCTGAAGATCTTTACGGATTTGCGCTGGATCTTCGCCGTCTGTGCTGTTTTCCCAACGGTTGTAACGCTCTAGTGAACGCTCAATGTCAGCTTCAGTTGCAGGTTTCGCTTCGTCTTGCTTCTTCAGTGTCTCACCTAGGTGTAGACCTGTCGCACGACCAAATACCACCAAATCAAGCAGTGAGTTACCACCTAGACGGTTGGCACCATGTACTGATACTGATGCGATTTCACCACAAGCAAATAGACCTTGGATTTCAACATCGCTGCCGTCTTCGGTTTGCTTAATAGCTTGACCAGAAACTTGTGTTGGAACACCACCCATCATGTAGTGACATGTCGGGATTACTGGGATTGGCTCTTTCACTGGATCAACGTGAGCAAAGGTACGAGAAAGTTCACATACACCAGGAAGACGAGATTCAAGCGTCTCTTTACCTAAGTGATCAAGCTTAAGCTTAATATGTGGACCCCAAGGGCCATCGCAACCACGACCTTCACGAATTTCAACCATCATTGAACGAGCAACAACATCACGACCCGCTAAGTCTTTAGCGTTTGGTGCGTAACGTTCCATGAAGCGTTCGCCGTCTTTATTGAGAAGGTAACCACCTTCACCACGACAACCTTCCGTTACCAATACACCTGCACCAGCGATACCCGTTGGGTGGAACTGCCACATTTCGATGTCTTGCATAGGAACGCCAGCACGAATCGCCATACCAACACCGTCACCAGTATTAATATGTGCATTGGTTGTTGATGCGTAGATACGACCAGCACCTCCGGTAGCAAGGATTGTTGCCTTCGCTTTGAAGTAGCAAACCTCACCGGTTTCCATGCAAAGCGCAGTAGTACCTAAGATTGCACCATCTTCGTTCTTAACAAGATCCAGTGCATACCACTCAGAGAAAACAGTCGTTTTGTGTTTAATGTTTTGTTGGTAAAGCGTGTGAAGCAGAGCGTGACCAGTACGGTCGGCTGCAGCTGCGGTACGAGCCGCTTGCTCACCACCAAAGTTTTTAGATTGACCACCGAAAGGACGCTGGTAAATAGTACCGTTCTCAAAACGAGAGAAAGGTAGGCCCATTTTTTCGAGTTCGATTACCGACTCAGGACCGTTTTTACACATGTATTCGATAGCGTCTTGGTCACCGATGTAATCAGAACCTTTTACTGTGTCATACATATGTTGTTCCCAATGGTCTTCATGCGCGTTACCAAGAGCAACAGTGATGCCGCCTTGCGCTGAAACCGTGTGAGAACGAGTAGGGAAAACTTTAGAAAGCAATGCACAAGAAAGGCCTTGCTCAGAAATTTGCAGTGCGGCACGCATACCTGCACCACCAGCGCCGATAACTACGGCATCAAACTCACGAACAGGAATAGTCACTTACGCACCCCACAAAATAAACAGACCAGAGAAGAAATATCCAAGAAGAACTGCAACAACACCGACTTGAAGACCAACACGCAGTTTTGCGCATTTGATGTAGTCAGTTAGTACTTGCCATAGGCCGATCCACGCGTGAACCAAAACAGAAGTAAGCGCTAACATGGTGAAGACTTTAGTGAAGGTTCCACCAAAGAATTGCGTCCAAGATGCGTAAGAGATATCACCAGAGAAAGCACAGAAGCTAACTAGGTAGATAGTGTAAAGCGTCATAATGATGGCAGTTGCACGAATCAATAGATAATCGTGGACACCATTACGACCAAAAGTAGAAACGTTGTTTACCATACTAAGATCCCCGCTAGTAGAGACAATACCGCTGTTGCTGCGAATGCAACCTTAGCGCTTTTAGCGCCAGATTCCAGCTCTTCAAAGTGACCAAGGTCCATAAGAAGGTGACGAATACCACCAGCAATGTGGTAAGCCAAAGCGGTTAAAATGCCCCACAGAATAAACTTCACGAAGAAACCATCGACAATGTCGCTAGCTTCGGCAAAGCCTACTGGGGATGAGAGGGAAATGGATAGTAACCAAAGCAGAATTCCAATCGCGACAAAAGTTATCACCCCAGACACACGGTGTAGGATGGAAGCTATTGCTGTGATTGGAAAGTGGATGGTCTGTAAATCTAAATTAACAGGTCTTGTCTTTCTTTCTTTCACGGGCTTGCTCACTCAGCTCCATTGAGCATTATGGTCATTAAATAACCTTATGATATTGTTATGGACAAAATTTGATTGTAAACCTTCAAAATTTAACATTAACTTAACAAATAACTGAAGTTGAGCCTTAGATAATTGTAAAATAATTGTTAACTGCTCGATTAAGAAAGACACCTCACATTTCTTCTTAGCCTTGCATTTATAAGGTTTTAACCAAACTTTTCAGCGTCACTATACGACTGGCAACATTCTAATACAATTGATGTAACAAATAATGCTACACAGACCAGATTTTTAACGAATTTAATGTAAAAAACACTAACAAGTGCACACAAAGCTTCAGAAAAATTGACTTTCCCACGTAAGACCAGTAAAAAAATGGCACATAAACATCCTGGACGGATTAAATAATAAACAAAGGAGATTGTTATGGCGGATAAGAAAGCTACCCTTCACATTGAAGGTCAAGCGCCAATCGAGCTGCCGATTACAGAAGGTGTACTTGGTACTCCAGTGATCGATGTTCGTACACTAGGTTCTAATGGTTTTTTCACTTTTGACCCTGGTTTTCTTGCCACTGCATCCTGTGAGTCTCAAATCACTTTTATTGACGGTGGAAAAGGCATTCTTTTACATCGTGGTTATCCAATCGACCAACTTGCCAATAACGCTGATTACTTAGAAGTATGTTACATACTTCTTTACGGTGAAGCCCCATCTCGAGCTGAGTACGAAAAGTTCAAGACTACCGTGACACGTCACACTATGGTGCACGAGCAAATCGCTAGTTTCTTCCACGGCTTCCGTCGTGACGCTCACCCTATGGCTGTAATGTGTGGTGTTGTAGGCGCTCTAGCGGCGTTCTACCACGACTCACTTGATGTCAACAACGATACACACCGTGAAATTGCGGCATACCGCCTGATTTCAAAAATGCCAACACTGGCTGCAATGTGTTACAAATATTCAATCGGTCAGCCGTTTATCTACCCACGTAACGACCTAGGCTACGCAGAAAACTTCTTACACATGATGTTTGCAAACCCATGTGAAGAGTATGAAGTGAACCCTATCGTTGCTCGTGCAATGGATAAGATTTTCACTCTACATGCTGACCACGAACAGAACGCTTCTACGTCTACAGTGCGTCTTGCTGGTTCATCTGGTGCTAACCCGTTTGCGTGTATCGCAGCAGGTATCGCATCACTTTGGGGCCCAGCTCACGGCGGTGCAAACGAAGCTTGTCTGCGCATGCTTGAAGAGATCGGTAGCGTAGATAACATTGAAGAATACGTTGCGAAAGCAAAAGACAAAGATGACCCATTCCGTTTGATGGGCTTCGGTCACCGTGTTTACAAGAACTACGACCCACGTGCAACAGTAATGCGCGAAGCGTGTCACGAAGTGCTTAAAGAGCTAAACATCCAAGATCCACTACTAGACGTAGCGATGGAACTTGAGCGTATCGCTCTTTCTGATGAGTACTTTGTTTCTAAGAAGCTATACCCGAACGTAGATTTCTACTCAGGTATCATTCTGAAAGCAATCGGTATTCCAGTATCTATGTTTACAGTAATCTTCGCGATGTCTCGTACCATCGGTTGGATTGCTCACTGGAACGAAATGCACAGCGATCCGACGAACCGTATCGGTCGTCCTCGTCAGCTATATACTGGTGAAGAACAACGTGACTTTAAAGCACTTCACGAACGTGAATAGTTGCTATAAATCATAATGTTAAAAGGGGTTGATGTGAGAACATCAACCCCTTTTCTTTTGTACGCTCTCAACCCCGTCATCCTCAAGAATGCGAAGTGAACGAATAAAATAATATCGGCATCCCCAAGAACGAGGGACGAATGAGTTGGGGATCTCCTTAAGCGAGCAGATAAACTATACAGGTTACCTGCTCAATTCTAGAGAACGACGCATACACTCGACTCGTACCCCTTATCTCGCATCTGCTCTTAAACTGGGTTATCGATATCGATAAACTCAACATCCAAGCAGTGCTCTTTTGCTAACCACTCACCTAGTGCCTTCACGCCGTAGCGTTCTGTCGCATGGTGACCTGCAGCAAAATAATGGATGTCTTGCTCGCGGGCCGAGTAAGTTGTGCGCTCAGAAATTTCACCAGAAATAAAAGCATCAATGCCTTGAGAAGCCGCTAGCTCAATGTAGTCTTGACCACCACCAGTACACCAACCGACGGTCGTTATCATTTTGTCTTGATTTTCTGGAGCGATATGCAGTGGTTTGCGATTTAGCACTTGATCGATTTTTGCTGCAAATTCAGTACCTGTCATTGGCGCTTTTAATTTACCAAACATAGCAACCGATTGTGGGTGCCCTTCCAAGCCGCCTTCAACTTCTATCTCAAGTAACTCTGCCAATTTTGCGTTGTTGCCAAGTTCAGGGTGGATATCAAGCGGCAAGTGATAACCTAAAAGGTTGATGTCATTTTTAATTAGGGTACGAATACGCTTGCCCTTCATGCCACGAATCGCTTCTGACTCGCCTTTCCAGAAAAAGCCGTGATGGACTAACAAAGCGTCTGCGTTCAGTTCTACCGCTTTATCAATCAAGGCTTGAGAAGCTGTTACACCAGTAACGATTCGCTTCACTTCTGTCGCGCCTTCAACTTGAAGACCATTAGGACAGTAATCTTTAATCTGCTGTGGCTGCAGTTTTTCGTTAAGTAGCTTTTCTAATTGTAAGTTAATCATTTTTCTTTCCAGCTTACCTTTATAATAACGTCGTTATATCAATTTACGGGTAGAATGTCGAAAGCCCCACGATGAGTTTATGAGGAAGAGATGACAGCACTGCAACGTTTTTACCAATGGGTCATCGACTCACCGCCATTACTAGAAATCAAGCCACCGGTTTCGGATCTCAGTGCATTCTCTAGCAACCATGCCATCGACTCATCACATACTTATGAGGGTAATCCTAGATTAGGTTTCCTCTACCAATATCTATGCGAGCAAGTGATCGCTGCCTCACCGAATTACTCGATAAAGCACGACGAGATTCAGATCAATGTGGAAGGCAGAACTCTCGGTGCAATCGACTTTATTCTTAAAGAAGAGAGCAGCCAAAAGCTGGAACATTGGGAAGTGGCGATTAAGTTTTATCTGCTCCACGAACAAACATGGTTTGGACCCAACTCTCACGACCAATTGGATAAGAAACTCGACAGGATGCTCAGCCACCAACTCGAAATGTCCTCTTCTGCCGCCTTTGTTGAGCAATATCCAGAAATCGATGTCGACTCAAAACACTTACTGATGCAAGGTCGTCTATATACCAACCCTTTCTTAGAGCAAAACATACCGACAAAATGCTTGGGCTATGACATTAACCCAAGCCAAGTAAACGGCTTTTGGTGCTATCAAGATCAGGCTCATTTAATCAGTGAACCACTGTATCCACTCACCAAAGAGCAATGGGCAGCAGGGACGGATGATTTCAGCAGTCAGCCGATCACCGAGTTCGGTGATCGCTTCGTCCATGGGCAAACAAAGTCGGGGCAATTCTGGTTTGTGATGCCACAAAGTTGGCCACACGGTTAGTCGTCTGAGCTAACTCAGTTACCTTTTCCCGCTTATACGTAACTAACACAAACAAAAAGGGTTGATGCTTTCACATCAACCCTTCTTCTATTTACTTAGCAACTCTAGTAATCGAGATTCGATTATAGGCCAGCGGCTGCAAATACTTGGTTAACAATCTCTTGAGCTTCTGCTTCGATTGCTTTCAGGTGCTCTTCACCCTTAAAGCTTTCACAGTAGATCTTGTAGATGTCTTCAGTGCCTGATGGACGCGCAGCAAACCAGCCGTTCTCAGTTGTCACTTTCAAGCCACCAATCGCAGCACCGTTACCTGGAGCGTGTGTTAAGCGTGCAGTAATTGCATCACCAGCCAACGTCTCAGCAGAAACCATCTCTGGAGATAGTTTCTTCAGCACGTCTTTCTGTGCACCATTTGCTACCGCTTGAATACGGTTGTACTTAGATTCACCGTGTTTAGCGGCAAGTTCTTCGTAGTATTCTTGTGGGTTCTTACCTGTCACTGCTGTGATCTCAGCCGCAAGCAAGCAAAGAATCAGGCCGTCTTTATCTGTTGACCAAGGCGTACCGTCTTTACGTAGGAAAGAAGCACCTGCGCTCTCTTCGCCACCAAAACCAAACTGGCCGTTGTATAAGCCATCAACGAACCATTTAAAACCAACTGGCACTTCACAAAGTTCGCGACCTAAGTCAGAAACTACGCGATCGATTAATGCACTTGATACTAGTGTCTTACCAACAGCAACGTCTTTACCCCAACCTTCACGGTTACGGTAT
Organism: Vibrio sp. 10N.261.52.C2; assembly: GCF_041471425.1. NCBI lineage: Bacteria > Pseudomonadati > Pseudomonadota > Gammaproteobacteria > Vibrionales > Vibrionaceae > Vibrio > Vibrio sp. 10N.261.52.C2. Next base: position 14,014 of record NZ_JBFROH010000021.1, read on the forward strand.
AGGTAATCAATACAAACCGCTAAGAAGTGGTTTGGATTCATCAAACCTTTAGGTGTCACGATACCGTGGCGATCGTAATCTGGGTCGTTACCAAATGCTAGAGCGTACTCGTCTTTAAGCGCCAGTAAGCCTGCCATTGCGTATGGAGAAGAACAGTCCATACGAACTACGCCATCTTTATCTAGAGACATGAATTGGAATGAAGGGTCAACCGCTTCACTTACCAGAGTAAGATCTAGATTGTACGCTTTACCAATTTGACGCCAGTAATCAATACCGCTGCCACCCAGTGGATCAACACCAATCTTGATGTTTGCTTTCTGGATCGCTTCCATATCCACGACGTTAACCAAATCAGCGACGTATGGCGCGACTAGGTCAACTTCTTTTACTAGCTCAGACTGTTTAGCCTGTGCGATAGGCGTACGCTTAACACCTTGCATTTGCTCAGCAATGATCACGTTCGCACGGTCTTCAATCGCTTGAGTCAGTTCAGCTTCAGCTGGGCCACCGTGTGTCGGGTTGTATTTAATACCGCCGTCTTGAGGTGGGTTATGTGAAGGCGTGATAACAATGCCGTCGGCTTTTTTGTCATTCACTAGGTTGTGCGTAAGAATCGCGTGCGAGATACCAGGTGTTGGAGTAAAGCCGTTGTTTTCTTGAATAATAACTTCAACACCGTTCGCTACAAGCACTTCGATAACCGTAGAGAACGCAGGCTCAGATAGAGCGTGAGTATCTTTACCTAAGAAAAGAGGGCCAGTTGTACCTTGCTCGGCACGAACTTCAGCAACCGCTTGTGCAATTGCTAGAATGTGGTTTTCGTTAAATGTTGATTTGTCTGCTGTACCGCGGTGACCTGAAGTACCGAAAAGTACTTTATGATCTGGGTTCGTAGCATCCGGTTGCTGTAAGAAATAGTTAGCAACTAAAGCCGGGATATTATGAAGATCTTCCTGCTGAGCTTTCTGCCCAGCACGAGGGTGCATAGCCATTTTTCGACATCCTTATATATAAAATTTTAAAACAAAAAAACCTCATAATATCTTCTTATCCATGGATATTATGAGGTTTAAATCAGATTTCGTTAAATTGAACCTGTTACTTTTTCTATCAATTCTGCTTGGAAATTCATGCGGCTCATAAGCTGCTCAACCATCTGTCTTTTTCGGCTTGTATTGTTATTAGTAATAACCCAAAAAGGACTTTGTGGAATAGCTTTAGGCTTAGTCGTGTTGCCGTTTGCTAGCAACGTCGCTTCGTTATCTGCAAAGTAAACGCGCTTACGGCCTTTTACTTGAGTTGCTTCTGAAAAGCTTAAAGGGTCGATTTTATGCAGTGTTGATAACACAAGCATGAAACGATCAATGGCTTTCTTTAGTGATGCAAACTCATCTGATATTAGTAGTGAGCGCATTTCTTTAACGCCATCGAACTTCTCTGGAGTAAAGCCTACCTCTTTGCTAACAACGATACCTTTTGGCTCAACGATCTCTTCGATCGGAGCCATGCCTTGGCTATCAACCTGTAACAAGCGGCGCAGAATATCTGAAGCGCTTTCGCCAATACGTTCTGTCTGACCCGCAATAAAACGGTATAGGTCCTCATCAACCTCAATTGTTTTCATTCGCTTTTCACAATCTCAATGTTTAAACTCTGGGGGATTATAGCGAGATCCGCGCGGATACTCTACGTCAAACCCACCATGAATAAGATAAAAATGTCAGTACAGCTCAACTATAAAATTGAAGGTGAGGGTCACACCATTGTTTTGATCCATGGATTATTCGGTAATCTGGACAACCTTGGCTTGCTCGCTAGGGATCTAAAAGCCGATCATCAGGTACTTAGTATCGATCTCCGCAACCACGGTCAATCCTTCCATAGTGACACTCATAACTATCAAGCGATGGCACAAGACGTGGCTCAACTGCTGCATGATCTTAAGTCAGAAGACGTCACTGTGATTGGTCACTCGATGGGTGGCAAAGTAGCGATGGCACTGACACAACATCTTGCGCTGCATAAATTGATTGTCTTGGATATGGCTCCGGTCGCGTACACTCAGAGTCGCCACGACAACGTATTCGCAGGCCTGCAAGCCGTGATAGAAGAAGAGCCGACTTCACGCTCAGATGCACTCAAGGTTCTCGCAAAACATATCGAGATCGATGGCGTTCGCCAGTTTTTAACCAAATCTTTGTTCAAAACAGAGCAAGGCATCATGGAATGGCGCTTCAATGTTGCTTCGTTATTGAGCAACTACCCACATATTATTGGTTGGGAACCGATCGAGAAAACCTCGGTCAAAACCTTGCTCATTAAAGGTGGGGATTCAGATTACCTCACCGCAGAACATCAAGCAGCCGTTCAGCAGCAATTTTCTAACGCAAAAGCGCATGTCATTGCCAACACAGGTCACTGGCTGCATGCTGAAAAACCAGCAGAAGTACTTAGAGCAATTAGAAAATTCATCGCTTAACTGCGCTTTTTCGTGCAGATAAATGAGAGCTGTGTAATTACTGCAGATTAACTTTATCTCACAACAGTGATATAGTGCGCCCAAGCAAAATTGGTATATAAGGTTCCCATGCTTTACGACTACATGAACATCATCGAATCTGTTGGTTTAGATCTCCTGTTTGCCGCGATTTTCTTTTTAATCGGTATGGCAATTAAGGACGTTCTCAAGCAGGGAAATGTTCCTCCATTTGGTCGTCGCATCGTATGGTTAGTACTTTTCCTTGGCTGTGCGGGTTTTATCGCCAAAGGGATAATCCAACTAAGCTGGGAAGGAACTGGGATCTAACGATTCTCTTCCGAACTTTATTACACCGACAACAGACAAAATGAAAGGTAATGATTCTATGGCAAGTGTAGGTCTCTTCTTTGGTAGCGATACAGGTAACACTGAAGCTGTTGCTAAGATGATTCAAAAGCAATTGAGCAAACAGCTCGTTCACGTTCAAGACATTGCAAAAAGCAGCAAAGAAGATATCGATAACTTCGATCTACTGCTGCTTGGTATCCCTACGTGGTACTACGGCGAAGCACAATGTGATTGGGATGACTTTTTCCCAGAGCTAGAAGCTATTGATTTCTCAACTAAGCTTGTTGCTATCTTTGGTTGTGGCGACCAAGAAGATTACGCAGAATACTTCTGTGATGCTATGGGTACTATCCGTGACATCGTTGAAGCGAAAGGCGGTACTATCCTAGGTCACACATCAACTGAAGGCTACGAATTCGAAGCATCGAAAGGTTTAGTTGAAGGCGATGACAGCCAATTCGTTGGTCTATGTATCGATGAAGACCGTCAACCTGAGCTAACTGATGAGCGCGTATCTAACTGGGTTAAACAAATCCACGAAGAGATGTGCCTAGCAGAGCTAGAAGACTAATTCTCTAGTGGTTGTTAATTGTTACAATTAATAACCATTATGTAGATATGAAAAAACCTCCTTATAGGAGGTTTTTTGCTATTTAAAATCTATTAATTAGCACTCAGCTTCTAATGCTTCATCGTCATCTCTAAATTGCGGCTTCTTTCTTACATAGAGGGTGCGTTGAATTTCTGAAACCACATTACCCTGCTTATCTTTCACGTGAATAATAAATTCGGGGAAACACTTTTCACCGAGTTGCGTCTGGCGATAGATATCGTCAAGCTGCCCTTGGCTTATCTCAAAATCTGCATACAAGTCCGATTGCCCCGGCTTGATGAAGTTAATGCTCGCTTCTTTATCCCAAACATAATATCGCTCACCTAAAATTCCCATTAACATCAATGAGTAAACGGGATCGGTAAGAGAAAAGATACTGCCGCCATATTGAGTACGATTGGCGTTCTTATTCCACCAGCGTAGCTTAAGTACTGTCTTAACAACCCTAAAGTCAGTGCTAATGTGGGCTATTCGAATACCCGCTCCCCAAAAGGGAGGCCAAATATTAAGAGCAAATTTTACAATGTTGGGTTTATATATTTTTGCGAGTTGCTTATTCATAACAACATTCCATGTTCATATCAGAAACACCGTCACCTTGACTGGTCGTACCTCCACTATAAGTGAGATACTTCCAATTTACAAAACAGATTGTGATGTCAGTAAGTAACCCTTTGAAGTTCGTGGTTTATTGTTATGCCTGACTAAACTATAATGGTATTAATATTGAATTCTGTTAATTGCTGCAGATCATCAACAGGAAAGTATATGTCAGACAATAATCAAGCGCTAAAAGATGCAGGTCTTAAAGTGACCCTTCCACGGCTCAAAATTTTAGAAGTATTACAACAGCCAGACTGCCAACATATTAGTGCTGAAGATTTATATAAGAAGCTGATCGACCTAGGTGAAGAAATCGGTCTTGCAACCGTTTATCGAGTACTTAACCAATTCGATGACGCTGGCATTGTAACTCGTCACCACTTCGAAGGCGGCAAGTCTGTATTTGAACTTTCTACACAGCACCACCACGACCACCTTGTATGTTTAGATTGTGGCGAAGTGATCGAATTCTCTGATGACATCATCGAAGAAAGACAGAAAGAGATTGCTCAGCGTTACAACGTGCAACTAACAAACCACAGTTTGTACTTGTACGGCAAAAGCATTAACGGAGATTGCAAAGGCAATCCAGACGCGCATAAAGCGAAGTAGTAATACAGAACGCTGGCTTAGGCCGGCGTTTTTTATATGGTCACTACATAAGACGATTAATCGCAACTTATTCTATAATTGACGACTTTATTCAGATACAAAAAACCGGCTCTAAGCCGGTTTTTTATTAGGGTGCTTATCGAAAGCGAATCACTTTAGCGATTAAGCTTCAGTTTTACCCCATGTGTCACGTAGACCAACCGTGCGGTTGAAGACTAGTGCATCTGCTTTAGAGTCTTTCGAATCCACACAGAAGTAACCTGTACGTTCAAACTGGTACGCTTGCTCTGCCACACCTTCTGCTAAGCTAGGTTCAACAAAACCATTTAGCGTAACAAGAGATTCAGGGTTTAGCGTTGCAGCGAAGTCATCAGCAGCGGCTGGGTTTGGCACTGTGAATAGACGATCGTACAAACGAATCTCAGCAGGCAGTGCTTTATCAGCAGATACCCAGTGGATAACGCCTTTCACTTTGCGGCCATCTGCAGGGTTCTTACCCAATGTTTCATTGTCGTAAGAACAGAAGATAGTCGTAATGTTGCCTTCTGCATCTTTTTCGATACGTTCAGCTTTGATCACGTAAGCACCACGCAGGCGAACTTCTTTACCTAGAACCAAACGCTTGTACTTTTTGTTTGCTTCTTCACGGAAGTCGTCACGTTCGATCCAAACTTCGCGTGTAAATGGAACTTCACGAGTACCCATTTCTGGCTTGTTCGGGTGGTTTGCAACCGTTAGCGTTTCTACTGTATCTGCTTCGTAGTTTTCGATAACGATCTTAACTGGATCCAGAACAGCCATTGCACGAGGTGCATTTTCGTTCAGATCATCACGGATGCAAGATTCAAGTGAACCGAACTCAATCATGTTCTCTTGCTTAGTTACACCAATACGCTTACAGAATTCACGAATCGAGCTTGAAGTAAAACCACGACGACGTAGGCCAGAAATAGTAGGCATGCGTGGGTCATCCCAACCTTGAACTAGGTTTTCAACCACAAGTTGGTTCAGCTTACGCTTAGACATCACTGTATATTCAAGATTCAGGCGGCTAAACTCGTACTGACGAGGTTGGCAGTCAATCGTGATGTTATCTAGAACCCAATCGTACAAACGACGGTTATCTTGGAATTCAAGCGTACAGATAGAGTGCGTAATACCTTCCAGCGCATCAGAGATACAGTGAGTAAAGTCGTACATTGGGTAAATGCACCACTTGTCAGCCGTTTGATGGTGGTGAGCAAAACGAACACGGTAGATAACAGGATCGCGCATAACCATGAACGAAGAGCTCATGTCGATCTTAGCACGTAGACACGCTTTACCTTCTTCAAAGCCACCGTCACGCATTTTTTCAAACAACGCTAGGTTCTCTTCAGGGCTGCGGTCACGGTATGGGCTCGCTTTACCAGGCTCTTTTAGCGTGCCACGGTACTCACGGATTTGATCAGGACTTAGCTCGTCAACATACGCTAAGCCTTTATTAATTAATTCCACAGCATAAGCGTAAAGCGTATCGAAGTAGTTTGATGAGTAACAAATATCACCAGACCATTCGAAGCCTAACCAGCTTACATCATTCTTAATTGACTCAACGTATTCAACGTCTTCTTTTTCAGGGTTTGTATCATCGAAACGAAGATTACATTGTCCCTGGTAGTCCTGAGCAATACCAAAGTTCAAGCAAATAGATTTAGCGTGACCAATGTGCAGGTAGCCATTTGGCTCCGGCGGGAAACGAGTATGCACGCTACTGTGTGTACCATCCGCTAAATCTTTATCAATAATTTGGCGAATGAAATTCGATGGACGAGCCTCAGCTTCACTCATCTATAGCACCTCTATGTATTTAGTATTGTCAGAGAAAGTTATCTTTCGTCCCCAAGAAAACGGTCGCTTATAGCGCCAGTCAAAGATAGAAAGATCATTGTTGCTAATCATCCACAATTCTTAGCCTTTGCACAATAAGAACCGTCCGTTAATTGCGATTATTTCTGCTATTCGATGAAGAATAGAACGAACCGTGTTCGCTGGTCTTAAACTGCAGGCACAAAAAAGCCTCCCATGTGGGAGGCTTTCAATTTGACACTTACTTAAGAGTAACTTTACGTCTTAACTAAGTACTTCCCTTACTGTGGAAGTTTTACATCAGATAGGTCTTCGCCTGCACCAATAGCTTTCATTTCGCCAGCTACGATTTCAGCTAGTGGGCCTAGGATAACCTGTAGGTTGTTTTCACCTAGTTTAACCACACCTTTAGCACCAAGTTTCTTAAGAACAACTTCATCTGCAACAGAGCGGTCTTTAAGAGTTAGACGTAGACGAGTGATACAAGCGTCGATTGAAGTTAGGTTGTCGTGACCACCTAGAGCTTTCAGGTATTGACGTGCAAGGTCGCCCTTTGGTGCGTCGCCAGCAGGAGCTGCAACAGCTTCGTCATCATCTTCACGACCTGGCGATTTCAAGTTGAAAGCGCGGATTGCGAAAGAGAAAGTGAAGAAGTATAGAGCACCGAAGCCAAGACCGATTAGTAGTAGTACGAATGGTTTAGTTGCTAGACCCCAGTTCAATACGAAGTCGATAAGACCAGCAGAGAAACCGAAACCGTGCAGAGTACCAAACATGTTAGCAACTACTAGAGACAAACCTGTAAATACAGCGTGCATTGCGTATAGAGCAGGAGCTAGGAATACGAACATGAATTCTAGCGGCTCTGTGATACCTGTTAGGAATGAACAGAATGCAACTGAGAATAGTGCGCCACCAACTTGGCTACGTTTTTCAGCAGGAGCAGCTAGGTACATTGCAAGTGCAGCACCTGGTAGACCGAACATCATTACTGGGAAGAAACCGTTCATGAATACGCCAGCGCCTTTATCGCCGCCGAAGAAACGGTGTAGGTCGCCAGATTTAACTGTTTCAGTTACTTCTTTAACAGTTGCAACAATTTCTGGGTTAACTGAGTTAGCAAATTCAAATGTGTACTCTTGACCAACAACTAAAGTTTTAGCTAGTGCAGGGTCAACACAAAGTTGAGAGAAGCCTTCTGCAGCAACTACGATCTCTTGACAAGAGCCCATACCGAACCAGAAGTACGAGTTCAGTACATGGTGTAGACCTACTGGGATAAGTGCACGGTTAAGAGTACCGTAAACAAATTGACCGATAGCGCCAGACGTTGAAACTGCGTGAGCAAGTGCATCTAGACCAGATTGAACAGCAGGCCATACAACACCAAAGATTGCGCCAGCAACTAGAGCAAATAGACCAGCCATAATAGGAACTAGACGTTTGCCAGAGAAGAATGCTAGCCACTCTGGAAGACGAGTCGCGTGGAATGCATTGTAAGAGTGACCTGCGATGATACCTGCAAAGATACCGCCGAAGAATGACATATTTACACTAGCATCGATGTTTGTTGCGGTTGCTGTCAGAACAAAGTAAGCAACTGCACCAGCAAGACCTGCTGCGCCGTTACCGTCTTTAGAAAGACCAATAGCTATACCCAAACCAAACAATAATGGTAGTTGACTGAAGATTGCGTTACCAGCAGATGCCATGAATGCGATATCGAGTAAGTCTGGTTGACCCAGACGTAGCAGCAATGCCGCAATCGGAAGCGTTGCGATTGGTAGCATTAACGCCTTACCAAGCTTCTGCGCATATCCTAGAATATTCACCAGTTGTTTCCCCCTATAGGATTTTTTAGAATTCGTTTGAGAAACTTATTTTAGTCGCTCAATTTAGTCCTATTCAGTGTATTCAATTAATTTTGCTCCGCAAATTAAAACCTTACCATTTGTGATCCTAATCACCAGTTTTTACCAAATCCAGAGGTTTTTGCTAGCGAGATCATAAAACTTATTTTATCATTCAAAAAAATGAACATTTATGGATAAAATCCAAATCTAATCATTAGGCAAAAAGATGGTAACTCCGGGCTTATAGAGCACCGTGAATAATCATTGTTGATGGACCTAAATGTATAATAAAAATCAATTGTTCATATGTTTTTCAACAACTTAAATCGCTTCTCATTTTGAAGCCGTTTGCCCATAAAAGATAAATCGTTACGTAAATGATGCTCGCAAACTAAGTCCGCATTTAGGTAACGAACGAATTTAAAAGATCTCACGAAATAAGGATTAGCTGACTATGTACGCGCTAAGTAACTGTAAAATTTACACTGGTAGTGATGTTCTAACCGATCATGCTGTTGTAATCGAAAACGAACTGATCAAAAAAGTCTGTCCTATCTCTGAATTGCCAGAAGGAATCGAGCTTCGCGACCTAGACGGAGCAAACCTAAGCCCAGGTTTCATTGACCTACAACTGAATGGTTGTGGCGGTGTAATGCTTAACGATGAGATCACTGCAGAAACCATGCAGATCATGCACAAAGCAAACCTGAAATCTGGCTGTACTAGCTTCCTACCAACGCTTATCACCTCTTCAGACGAAGATATGCGTGCGGTTATTACGGCAGCTCGTGAATACCATAACCAGTACCAAAACCAATCTTTAGGTCTGCACCTTGAAGGCCCTTACCTAAACGTTGCGAAAAAAGGCATCCATAGCGTCGATCACATTCGTAAATCTGACAACGAAATGATTGAGCTTATCTGTGAGAACCGTGACCTTGTTGCAAAAGTAACATTGGCTCCAGAGCATAACGACCCTGAACACATCGAACGCCTGCACAAAGCTGGCGTTGTCGTTTCTATCGGCCACACCAACGCAACTTACGCAGAAGCGCGTCAAGGTTTCGAATCTGGTATCACGTTCGCCACTCACCTGTTCAATGCAATGACGCCGATGGTTGGTCGTGAGCCTGGCGTTGTTGGCGCGATTTACGATACTCCTGAGGTTTACGCTGGCATTATTGCCGACGGCTTCCACGTTGATTACGCAAACATCAGAATTGCGCATAAAATCAAGGGAGAAAAGTTGGTATTAGTGACGGATGCCACAGCTCCTGCAGGTGCTGACATGGAATACTTTATTTTTGTCGGTAAGAAAGTATATTACCGTGATGGTAAGTGTGTTGATGAAAACGGCACACTGGGCGGCTCAGCTCTGACTATGATTGAAGCAGTTCAGAATACAGTTGAGCACGCTGGTATCGCTTTAGACGAAGCTCTTCGCATGGCTACGCTATACCCAGCTACGGCTATCGGTGTAGAAAGCAAGCTAGGTCGAATCAAAAAAGGCATGGTTGCAAACCTAGCTGTATTTGACCGAGACTTTAACGTTAAAGCGACTGTTGTTAACGGACAATACGAGCACAATTAAGTATGAATGGCGGACAAATAGGTAACGTAGACTTAGTTAAACAACTAAACAGTGCGGCGGTATACCGACTTATAGACCAACAGGGGCCTATCAGTCGTATACAAGTGGCTGATGTAAGCCAACTCGCACCGGCAAGTGTTACAAAAATTACCCGCCAACTTTTAGAGCGCGGCCTAATTAAAGAGGTTGCGCAGCAAGCGTCTACTGGCGGTAGACGCGCTATCTCCCTAACCACAGAAGTAGAGCCTTTTCATTCTGTTGCTGTGCGTTTGGGTCGAGACTACATTCAAATAAGCCTGCATGACCTTGGTGGTCGTGAATTGGCTTTCCAACAGCAAGACCTGAATTATTCAGACCAATCAGACCTTACCCAAGGCTTGGTCAATAACCTCAAAGCTTTCATTGCTGAGCATCAACCAAAGATCGATCAACTGATTGCTATTGGTGTCACGCTTCCAGGCTTGGTTAACCCAACGACCGGTGTTGTTGAGTACATGCCGAATACCGACATCGATAACCTCGCATTAAGCGACATTATTCGCGATACATTCCATGTTGCTTGTTTTGTTGGTAACGATGTTCGTGGAATGGCGCTTGCTGAGCACTACTTCGGTGCAAGTAAAGATAGCCAAGATTCTATTTTGGTCAGTGTTCACCGTGGTACAGGTGCAGGTATTATCGTTAATGGTCAGGTTTTCCTAGGTCATAACCGTAATGTGGGTGAAATTGGTCATATCCAAATTGATCCGCTAGGCGAGCAATGCCAATGTGGTAACTTCGGCTGTCTTGAAACAGTAGCGGCAAACCCAGCTATCGTTGAACGCGTGCAGAAGCTGATTAAACAAGGCTATGAGTCTTCTTTAACAGAGCTTGAGCATATTACGATTCAAGACGTTTGTGACCACGCGATTAATGGTGATGAGCTAGCCAAGCAAAGCTTAGTTCGAGTAGGAAACCAGTTAGGTAAGGCTATCGCGATGACGATTAACTTATTTAACCCTCAAAAAGTTATCATTGCTGGTGATATTACCAAGGCACAAGAGATTGTTTTTCCTGCAATTAAGCGCAATGTAGAGAATCAGTCGTTAACGACTTTCCATAGCGGCCTGCCTATTGTAGCATCACAGATCGATAAACATCCTACGATGGGAGCTTTTGCTATGATTAAGCGCGCCATGCTTAACGGCGTGTTACTGCAGAAGCTTCTCGAAGACTAGAGAAAACAATTCTGATTTTCCGCGGGCCGTGTTTGTATAAACAC
>NZ_JBFROH010000021.1:25969-66828 GCF_041471425.1 Vibrio sp. 10N.261.52.C2
CCGTGTTTGTATAAACACGGCCCGTTTTTTTAAGCTAGGGAACTACAACAACAAGTTATGGAACTTATATTAATATCCACTGCGTTTATCGCAGGATTTATTGCTTTAAAGTGTCACCTTCCCCCATTAGTTGGTTTTTTGGTTGCAGGCTTTGGGCTTTTTGCCTTTGGCTTTGAAACCAATGACACCATCATTACTTTAGCTGACCTTGGTGTCACGCTGCTTCTATTTACTATCGGCTTAAAGCTCGATATCAAAACCCTACTCTCTAAAGAGATCTGGGCTGGCGCGACAATCCACAACCTTTTGTCCACTCTGTTTTTCGCCGTCGCCCTGTTTGGCTTTAAGTTCTTAGGTATTTCATCGCTAGCTGCCATGTCGGTAGAACAGATCGTTCTGCTCGGTTTTGCTCTTTCATTCTCTAGTACTGTATTTGCGGTTAAGACTCTGCAAGAGAAAGGCGAAATGAATGCGACCTACGGAACGTTAGCGATTGGTATCTTGGTCATGCAGGATATCTTCGCCGTAGTATTCTTAACGGCTTCTACGGGCAAAATACCTGAGTGGTATGCAATTGCTCTGTTTGCCCTACCCTTATTACGCCCACTGTTCTACAAAGTGCTCGATTGGGTTGGTCACGGTGAGATGCTGGTTCTTTCCGGCATCTTCTTCGCATTAGTCGTCGGTGCTGGTTTATTCCATTTGGTTGGTGTGAAACCAGATTTGGGGGCTCTTGTTCTAGGTATGTTACTTGCTGGTCACCCAAAAGCCTCAGAATTATCAAAGTCGCTGTTTAACCTTAAAGAACTTTTCCTTGTCTGTTTCTTCTTGAATATTGGTCTGTCAGAGCAACCAACCATTCAAGGCTTTATGCTCGCAATCTTGTTCTTGCTGATGCTGCCTGTGAAAGGTGTTCTCTACTTCTTGGTACTCAACCGCTTCAAGTTCCGTGTTCGAACGTCTCTACTTGCCTCGCTATCACTGTTTAACTATAGCGAGTTTGGTCTCATCGTTGGTGGTCTCGCCTTCAAGATGGGTTGGATGTCGGGTGATATCTTAGTTGCCGTTGCCATTGCAGTTTCACTGTCTTTTCTAATCGCTGCTCCTTTAAACCGAGCTGGTCATAAGCTTTATCAGCAGTCAGGTAAATGGCTAAAAGAGCATGCGTCAGAAAAGCTTCACCGACGTGATAAGCGAATTGACCCTGGTCGTGCCCAAGTGCTTATTCTAGGTATGGGCCGAATTGGTACCGGTGCTTATGACGAATTACGTACTCGCTATGGCAAGGTCAGCCTAGGTGTAGAAGTGCGTGAAGAAGCCGCGCACAACCACAGAAGCCAAGGCAGAAACGTGATTTCTGGCGACGCGACTGACCCAGATTTCTGGGAGCGAATTCTAGATACAGCAAACGTAAAGCTGGTGATTTTGGCAATGCCTCACCACCAAGGTAATCAAACCGCTTTAGAACAATTAAAGTCACGTAACTTTAAAGGCCAAATTGCGGCTATTGCTGAATATCCCGATCAACTCGAAACACTGAAAGAGAATGGCGTTGATGCGGCATTTAACATTTACAGCGAGGCTGGTAGTGGTTTTGCTCGCCACGTTTGCGAACAGTTAAATCCAAATATCAATAAAATCTAGTATTAGACAGTGTTCAACTAAACCTCTCAAAACTGCCTATTTTTCGCACTTTTGAGAGGTTTTTGTTTAAAAAACCAACCGCAATTAAACATCACACACCAAAAGCACATAAAAATTAGATAATTTCTAACAGAACACCCTTTATATTATTTTTTTGCTCACATCCGGTTGCTTTTTTTAGCCAGAATGGCAAATTGAATGCAGTTGATTTGGAAATTATTTAAAAGGAAGTTCTATGTGTTCAGTATTTGGCATTCTCGACATTAAAAGTGATGCCGCAGCACTTCGCCCTATTGCTTTAGAAATGTCTAAGAAGCTTCGTCACCGTGGTCCAGACTGGTCTGGTATCTATGCTGGTGAAAAAGCAATCCTTGCTCATGAACGTCTTGCTATTGTTGGCTTGAACAGTGGTGCTCAACCACTATACAGTCAAGACAAAAAGCACATTCTTGCAGTAAACGGTGAAATTTATAACCACAAAGAACTTCGTGCACGCTATGAAGATAAGTACCAGTTCCAGACTGATTCTGACTGTGAAGTTATCCTAGCGCTATACCAAGAGATGGGTGCAGACCTTCTAGAAGAGCTTAACGGTATTTTCGCATTCGTTTTATACGACGAAGAGAAAGACGAGTACCTAGTGGGCCGCGACCATATTGGTATCATCCCGCTTTACCAAGGTTACGATGAGCACGGCAACTACTACGTGGCTTCAGAGATGAAAGCATTGGTTGAAGTATGTAAGACGATCAGTGAATTCCCTCCAGGTAGCTTCTACTCTTCGAAAGATGCTGAACCTCAACGCTACTACATCCGCGATTGGAACGAGTACGCTGCGGTACAAGGCAACAGCACAAGCAAAGAAGAACTGACTGAAGCGCTAGAAGCAGCCGTTAAACGTCAACTAATGACTGACGTTCCTTACGGTGTACTTCTATCTGGTGGCCTGGATTCATCAATTACTTCAGCAGTTGCAAAACGCTTTGCGGCAATGCGTATCGAAGATGATGAGCAATCTGAAGCTTGGTGGCCACAACTGCACTCGTTCGCTGTTGGTCTTGAAGGCGCACCAGACCTTATCGCTGCTCGTGAAGTTGCGGACAAGATCGGAACTGTGCACCATGAGATGACTTACACTATTCAGGAAGGCCTAGACGCAATCCGTGACGTTATCTACCATATCGAAACTTACGATGTAACGACGATTCGTGCATCAACGCCAATGTACTTGCTGGCTCGTAAGATCAAAGCGATGGGCATCAAGATGGTACTTTCAGGTGAAGGTGCTGATGAAATCTTTGGTGGTTACCTGTACTTCCATAAAGCGCCAAACGCGAAAGAGTTCCACGAAGAGACAGTACGTAAACTGCTTGCTCTAAGCATGTTCGACTGTGCTCGTGCAAACAAATCGCTAGCGGCATGGGGTGTTGAAGGCCGTGTACCATTCTTGGATAAAGAGTTCATCGATGTCGCAATGCGTCTGAACCCTGAAGATAAGATGTGCGGTAACGGTAAGATGGAGAAACACATCCTGCGTGAGTGTTTTGAAGACTACCTACCAGATTCAATCGCATGGCGTCAAAAAGAGCAGTTCTCTGATGGTGTTGGCTACGATTGGATTGATACATTGAAAGCAACGGCTGAAGCAAAAGTAACGGATCAACAAATGGAAGCTGCTAAGTTCCGTTTCCCTTACAACACGCCAACAACCAAAGAAGGTTATGCTTACCGTGAAATCTTTGAGGAGCTATTCCCTCTAGAATCTGCGGCAGAGTGTGTACCTGGTGGTCCTTCAGTTGCTTGTTCATCAGCGAAAGCGATTGAGTGGGATGAGTCATTCAAAAACTGTGTCGACCCATCAGGCCGTGCAGTACAAGCCGTTCACAACGATGCTTACAACGCTTAGAGCGTTTTGAACAAATCCTAAAGACTAAAAAAGGCGCATTATGCGCCTTTTGTTTTAAGCCTATTTTTATTACTGCAGTTATGCGCGAGCTTGTAGTGCTTCGTTCTCAATACTGATTGGAACGACTTGGCTGATCATTTTCACCAGCATAATCGATCGAGCCTCACCGTCTTTCTGATCGAAAATAGCTTCAACCCCAGCAAATTGGCCACTCTGAATCTTAACTACCTGTCCAGATTCAAACTCAACACAACAATCTTCCACTTCGTTACTGCAGCACTTCTCAAACTCTTTAAGTTCAAACACCAAGTCTCCTTGGACCTCGTGCGGCAGTGAACCGAACTTAATAAAGTCCACAACGCCACGTGTTGAACGAACGGTCGTGAAGCTAGGACCTTGCTCATAGTCGAAGCGAACAAAGATGTAAGACGGAAACAGCGGTTCTTTGACCTGCTTTTCTTTCCCTCTCACCACCTTTTCGACTTCTATTTGAGGGTAAAAGCACTCTACCCCCTGATTCTCTAAGTGCTGCTGAGCGCGTTTTTGATCACCACGCTTACAGTAAAGCAAATACCAACGTTTCATTTGACTAGCCATTTTATATTTTTAGATATTTTACCACATGCCTAAAACGGTTAAATCACCATTAATAAAATGAATCGTTGCTAACGAAAAATAATGCGTAGCAGACCAATTTATCAACAAAAAGTTATAGGTGTCGGAGTGGTTAAGCATTGTACAGAGATCATTTAGAGATCAAAAGACTCATTGTTGTAAGCATATGTATGCCCCACCTAATGCGCATGCCACTCCCTTCAAACTCAAAATGATACACCAGAGCAATATATCTAAAGATTTTAATTCAACACAACTTTAATGAAGGTTATTAACCAACCAACTCAAATCTGGAAAATTAGTTTGCAGCACATCTAAAATGGGCAACATTAAAAATAAAGATATTTAATATCAACATCTTAGTTAAACCAAGTTGTCGTGACCATAAAATAAGTCTATTGCAGACTTTTATCCCACTGTGTATACATGAATGACTATAAAATCTTTTAATACCTAAAATTAGTAAAACTTATGCCAAGCAACCACAACATCTTTGGCCACCCTAGAGGCCTATTTCTACTTTTTAGCACAGAGCTATGGGAACGTTTCTCTTACTATGCGATGCGTGCCATCCTTGTCTTATTTTTGACTGACACTACCCTCAACGGTGGACTGGGTTGGTCAACGAAAGACGCACTCGATCTCTACGGTATTTACACCGGCTTAGTCTACATCACACCATTAATTGGTGGCTGGATTGCCGATAACTACCTAGGTCAGCGTAAATCAATTATGATTGGCGGTGTATTGATGGCACTTGGCCAATTTACAATGGCTCTACCTAACGGCTTCATCGGTTTAGACCAAGTGAACGCGCTGTACCTTGGTTTAGCACTGCTAATCAGTGGTAACGGTATGTTTAAGCCGAACATCTCAACCATGGTTGGCGATCTGTACCAAGAAGGCGATAACCGCCGTGACGGTGCTTTCACCATTTTCTACATGGGCATCAACTTAGGTGCGCTGCTTGGTGGCTTAATTTCAGGTGCTGCTGTCGATTCATTCGGTTGGAAAGCAGGTTTCCTAGCCGCTGGTATTGGTATGGTTATTAGCTTGATCATGCAAGTGACAATGGCTCAGTCTTGGTTGGGCAACATCGGTTCTGTGCCTGCTGCTGCAAGAGCGAAAGCACTAAACAAATCTAAAGAAAAAGCGCCACTGACCAAAGAAGAGTTCGACAGACTAAAAGTGATTCTTATCATGGGTCTGTTCGTGATTGTTTTCTGGGCGGGCTTTGAACAAGCTGGCGGCCTAATGAACATCTACACTCAACAATATACTGACCGTATGATTGGTGGCTTTGAAGTTCCTGCTGCGTGGTTCCAATCTTTGAACCCATTCTTCATCATTACACTTGCTCCAATCATTGCTGCGTTCTGGGTGAAACTGGGTAAGCGTGAACCCAACTCTCCTGTTAAGTTTGCAATGGCATTGTTCTTCTTAGCACTGGGCTTTGTGTGCATGATGGGCGCGGTAATGGAGCAAGGCGGTGACCTAACCGTGAAAACATCAATGCTATGGCTAGTCGGTGCTTTCTTCTTCCATACCCTTGGTGAGCTTTGTCTATCGCCTATTGGCCTGTCGTTGGTCACTAAGTTAGCTCCGCTTCGCCTAGCATCATTGATGATGGGTGCATGGTTTGGCTTCAATGCGGTGGCAAACTACGTGGCAGGCCTGGTCGGTTCTCACGTTGGTGAGCTTGGTGCTATGTCAATCTTCAGTGGTATTGCTATCACAGCAACGGTGAGTGCCATATTACTGCTGCTTTGTGCTGGTAAGCTTGTATCATGGATGCATGGTGTAGAAACCAACATGACGCTTGAAGCAGAACCAAAAGCAGAAACTTCGGTCGCTTAATAGCTAGATCGATTTCAAGAAGAAACATCAAGATCAAAAAGGGCTGCTCAATGAGCAGCCCTTTTGTTATCTATTCAATCGCCATATCAGTTAGCGATGAAGCGCCACTAGTTCAGCCATCATGTCGATGTGTGAGTCTCTGTCGTTCAGACACATAATGTAGCTAAAGTCCGAACCACCAGCGTCAATGAACGTCTCTTTACACTGGTCTGAAATCTCTTCCAACGTTTCCAAACAGTCAACCGAAAAGGCAGGTGCCATGATGTCGATCTTCTTGATGCCTTTACTCGGCAGTGACTCAAGTGTCTCGTCAGTGTATGGCTTCAACCACTCTTCTCGACCAAATCGCGATTGGTATGTCATGGTGATATCGTCCGCTAACAAACCTAACTCTGCCGCAAGCAGCTTTGTTGTCGCTTCACAATGCTGAGGGTAGATATCGCCTTCATCAGCCAGTCGCTTCGGAATACCGTGGAAAGAACACACTAAATGATCGGCTCTGCCATTTTTATCCCAATGACTGCGGACGCTTTCAGCCAATGCTTTTGCATAGCTTGGGTGCGCGTAGTAGTCGCGAATAAAGCGATAGCTCGGGATAACTGGCATCTGCTTAAAGGCTTTGGTCAAACCATCAGAAACCGCCGCTGTGGTTGTGCCAGAGTACTGCGGATACAGAGGCAGTACGATGATGTCCTCAACGCCCTGCTCCATCAGTTGCTCAACACCAGTCTTTAGGCTTGGGTTGCCATAGGTCATACCCAGTGCAACAGGCATCTCTAGTTTTTTCTGGAGCTTTTCAGCTTGTCTTTGAGAGTACACAAGCAGTGGTGAGCCCTCATCCATCCAGACAGACTGATACAGCTTAGCAACTTTAGGCGAGCGAATCGGTAAAATCACGCCATGTAATATAGGACACCAAAGCCAACGCGTTAGGTTTACAACTCGCTTGTCGTGTAAGAATTCACTCAAAAATCGACGAACGCCAGCGGGGGTCGCCGCATCTGGCGTTCCTAAGTTCACCAGTAAAACGCCCTGCTTTTTATTATTTTCCATAGATACCTGAGACCAATATGTGATTTTCTGGAAAGTAATATACTAATCTGCATAAGTTTAAGATCATTGCGCCTCAATGAAAGTCTGAATAATCATTCTTCATATGAGATACACAACATCCACTCTCAATTGCTAGCCACTGCCATCGGGTCTGAACC
This sequence comes from Vibrio sp. 10N.261.52.C2, assembly GCF_041471425.1. Lineage (NCBI taxonomy): Bacteria > Pseudomonadati > Pseudomonadota > Gammaproteobacteria > Vibrionales > Vibrionaceae > Vibrio > Vibrio sp. 10N.261.52.C2. Next base: position 33,203 of record NZ_JBFROH010000021.1, read on the forward strand.
GTTCTGAATCATGTGCAATCAAGTTATATAGATTGGTATCGTACTAAAAATTGAAACAAAAAAAGCGACCCTTAAGGTCGCTTCCAATATATCAAATTCTAAAACTGGCTGTTAGCCAATTATGCTAGTGCTTTCTCAAGTTCTGCACTAACTTCAGCAACTTGCTTAGTACCGTCAAACTTAAGGTACTGAGTGTTACCTGCATCAGCTTCTTTACCGTAGTAAGAGATTAGCGGAGCTGTTTGATCGTGGTATACACCTAGACGTGCACGAACTGTTTCTTCTTTGTCGTCATCACGTACCACTAGGTCTTCACCCGTTACGTCATCTTTACCTTCTTCTTTAGGCGGATTGTACACAGTGTGGTATGTACGACCAGAAGGAAGGTGAGCACGACGACCAGCCATACGCTCAACAATCACATCGTCAGCTACGTCAAATTCAACAACGTAATCAACAGCGATGCCCATTTCTTTTAGGCCATCAGCTTGTGGGATTGTGCGTGGGAAACCGTCTAGTAGGAAACCTTTCTCACAGTCATCTTGAGCGATACGCTCTTTGATAAGACCAAGGATAATTTCATCAGAAACTAGCTGACCAGCGTCGATTACTGATTTTGCTTGCTTACCAAGCTCAGTACCCGCTTTGATAGCAGCACGTAGCATGTCACCAGTTGAAATTTGAGGGATACCAAATTTGTTCATGATGAAGTTAGCTTGAGTACCTTTACCCGCGCCAGGAGCACCTAGAAGAATGATGCGCATGTTTAATCCTCTTATAAAATTATGATTTATACCGAAGCTCACTATCCCTCCATTCTTGCTCATTTTTAGGATGAACAGAAAGCGTTAAGTAACCATTGAGGCTAAGCAAAACTGTGAACAGAAGCAAAACGGTAAGTTTCGGTATAACGTTTAAAAATCATACAACTGGAGATAGTTGCTTCTTAGCCCCAGCTGATTAGGTCGAGCATTCTATCACATTAATATTCAATTTGGCTGAATTTACGACTAAAGAATGCATCGACAACATTTGTTGTGACGATAACGGTGACGTTGACCACGTTAGGTCAATTTTCAACGACGTTCATAAAAAAAAGCCCGCATTTGCGAGCTTTTTATTGTAATTGTTGGCTTAACCTAAAGTCGAAAGACTAACGCTTTGTTAGTAGCTCGTTGATTGCACCCAAGAATTGTGACGGATCTTCCATTGAGCCCTTTTCAGCCAGCATCGCTTGACCAAGTAGCAACTCAACCCAACGACCAAACGCTTGCTCGTCTGCTTCGTCAGCCATCTGTTTAACCAGTGCGTGCTCAGGGTTAATCTCGAAGATGTACTTCACTTCCGGTGCCGCTTGACCCGCAGCTTCAAGAAGCTTCGCCATTTGCGTGCCCATTTCGAAGTCGTCAGTCACAACAACCGCAGGTGTCGTTGCTAGCTTGAAGGTCGTACGAACTTCTTTAACACGACCACCTAGGTAAGATTGAGTACGCTCAACAACAGATTTGAACTCTTCTTCTGTCTCTTTTTGCTTCTCTTTCTCTTCTTCACCTTCAAACTTGCTTAGGTCTAAGCCTGCTTTAGTGATCGATTGGAACTGTTTACCGTCGAAGTCAGTCAGGTAGTTCATTACGTACTCATCAATACGATCGTACATTAGAACCACTTCAATACCTTTAGCTTTGAACTGCTCCAAGTGTGGGCTGTTCTTAGCGGCAGCGTAGCTATCTGCTGTCAGGTAGTAAATCTTATCTTGGCCTTCTTTCATGCGCTCAACGTAAGATTCTAGGCTGATGGTTTGTTCAGCAGAATCCACTTCCGTTGACGAGAAACGAAGTAGACCAGCGATCTTCTCTTTGTTCGCCATATCTTCAGCCGGGCCTTCTTTCAATACTAGGCCGAACTCTTTCCAAAACTCTAGGTACTTATCATTGTCATTCTTCGCCATGCGCTCAAGCATAGTCAGTACACGCTTGGTACATGCGCCACGAAGAGACTGAGTTACCTTGTTGTCTTGCAGGATTTCACGAGACACGTTCAATGGCAGATCGTTTGAGTCAATCAAGCCACGAACGAAACGCATGTAAGATGGCATGAACTGCTCTGCGTCATCCATGATGAATACACGCTGCACGTAAAGTTTCAAGCCACTCTTGTGGTCACGGTTCATCATGTCCCAAGGTGCTTTCGCTGGGATGTAAAGCAGGCTTGTGTAATCGTTCTTACCTTCAACCTTGTTGTGGCTCCAGGTTAGTGGATCAGCAAAGTCGTGAGATACGTGCTTGTAAAACTCTTGGTACTCTTCTTTCTCGATATCAGATTTGTTGCGAGTCCAAAGCGCTTGCGCCTTATTGATCTGTTCCCAATGTTTCTCTTCGGTGTCTTTACCTTCGTCATCTTTCACTGCTGTGAAGATAGAAACAGGAATACCGATGTGGTCAGAATATTTACCAATCACTTCACGCAGACGCCACTCATTTAAGAACTCTTTACCGTCTTCACGCATGTGCAGAACGATGTCAGTACCACGAGACTCTTTAGTGATGTCTTCGATTGTGTAATCGCCTTCACCTGCAGAGTGCCACTGAACAGCTTCATTGTTCGGCAGGCCAGCTGCACGTGTGCGAACCGTTACCGCGTCTGCGACGATGAATGCAGAATAGAAACCCACACCAAATTGACCAATCAGTTGAGAGTCTTTGCTTTGGTCTTCAGACAGCTTTGAGAAAAAGTCTGCAGTGCCTGACTTAGCAATCGTACCTAAATGCTCAATAACGTTGTCGCGGCTCATACCGATACCGTTATCAGAAATGGTTAACGTGTTTGCTTCCGCGTTGAAAGAAAGTTTTACACCTAGATCTGCATCACCTTGGTAAAGGTCACCGTTCGATAGAGCTTGAAAACGAAGCTTATCAGCCGCGTCAGATGCGTTAGAGATCAGCTCACGTAGAAAGATTTCTTTATTTGAATACAGTGAGTGAATCATTAGATGAAGTAGTTGTTTTACTTCAGATTGAAAGCCACGAGTCTCTTTATTTTGCGTTGCCGTTTCGCTCATTTTTACTCCAAAACATCTATACTTTATGTTGAATAATCATAGGGGCGTAACACTTGATGCCACTCTTCTGTTCATTAACATGAGGATGACAAATGTAAATTCAAGGTCAAAAATCATAAAAACACTGTTTTTTTTATCTGTTTTTATTATCCTTGAGCCTGATAAATATAAAAGAACATAAAATGAGCCATGATTTGGTGAAGAATTAACGGAACTTCACCTGAGATTTGTCTATTTCGCCCCCCAAAACAATCCAAAATAGAAGAATTCAATGAGTAATATCGGCACAAAGTTTATTCTCGCACAACGGTTCGTATTCGACCCAAACAGCAATTCACTTGTCGATCAAATGAGCGACGGTGAAGTCGTACGTCTTGGTAGCAATGAAAGCCGCATTCTCTTGATGCTGTCAGAAAGGCCTAATGAAGTTATCACTCGTAATGAATTGCATGAGTATGTTTGGCGAGACCAAGGCTTTGAGGTGGATGACTCAAGCTTAACGCAAGCCGTATCGACTCTGAGAAAGATGCTCAAAGACTCGACTAAATCTCCTGAATTCGTAAAGACAGTACCGAAGCGCGGTTACCAATTTATTGCGACCGTTGAGCGCTCTGCGCCACTGTCATCAAATGATCAGCCAGTAGCCGCTGAAATTGCAGAAAATGACGTTGAACCTATCCTAACGTTTGCAACGCCTGCAGCGACTGAACAAGCAATCACTGACACATTTGAACCTGAGCCAATTACAAAAGTTCAACAAACTAAAGTGGCAGTAGAACCAGCAACCGCTCCTGTTGTAGCTCCGGCTAAAAGCACCAATAAATGGTTAACATTTTGGTTACTGCTTGCCGCTTTCATCATGCCGATTCTCGTTTTAACGTTTACTACCCCGGTGGAGTCCGAGTTCACGGTTTTGACTGAAGTGGATGGTGTAAAGGTTCAATCACCGGTTAACCACCCAGACCTCAGCAGTTGGCTGCCAGCAATAGAAAAGTGTGTATTAAGTTACAACACGAGTCACACTGGTGTGTTAAAGCCGGCTGAAGTGATCGCTACAGGAGGACAAACCAATAACCTTGCCCTCAACTACATTCACTCGCAAGATTACTCGAGCGAAAATGTAACCCTAAGAATTTACGCAAACCAGTCGGATGTAAACGACATTTGTAACGGTGGTAAGTAACATGAAATTAAAAGTATCGATTATCTTACTGGTTCTATCGGCATTTTTGAGTGGTTGGCTATATTGGAGCAGCAATGCAAAAGTAGAGCGCTTGCTCACTCAGCATGAATGGCAGTCGAGAATGGTGACGCTGATTAGCGATAACAAGCAAGCTGACTCAATCGGCCCACTTCGTAGAGTTGAACTATCATCGAATGCGAAATACCTACCAAATGGTACATATTTAAGAATGTCAGTGGTTAGACTTTACGGTAATCAAACTGAGCCTGCGAATGTCATCAACATCTCTGAAACGGGTCAGTGGGATATTAACGATAACTACTTACTGGTTTCGCCAACGGAGTTTAAAGATGTGACCTCGGCTCAGCGCCAAGACTTTTCAGAAGAACAGCTAGAGCTGATCACTCAAGTCATTAAGATGGACGCAGAGCAAAGCCGCCGCATAGATATTGTTAACCCGAAGGCACTGCTACTGACTAGCTTAAATCATGGTTCTACCGTATTGTTTTCAAACTAAGATTGGATCGCTATTTACTGTTTATGAATAGCTGAATACCATGAAACGGTAAACCAATAGAAAAAAGGGGCATGAAGCCCCTTTTTTGTTAGCCGTTGGTATCAAATTACGGATGTAGCATTTTAAGGATTAACCATGAAAACGGAACAACCTAATCTGGCGCCAGCGAAAGAGACAGCAACAAAAGCCACAATCGCGATACACTATTGCCGTCAATGCAATTGGATGCTTCGCTCTAGTTGGTTATGCCAAGAGCTACTGCATACCTTCAGCGAAGAAATTGAACAAGTGAGCTTACACCCAGACACAGGAGGCAGGTTCGAAATCTTTTGTAATGGTGTGCAGATTTGGGAAAGAAAAGCAGATGACGGTTTTCCAGAGGCGAAAGTTCTGAAGCAAAGAGTACGAAACATCATTGCTCCAGACAGAGATCTCGGCCACGTGGACTCAAAATAAGCCTTTCACAGCCGATCCAATGATTTAAAGCTGACCACTCACGAGAACATCACCTTCAAGGCTAATGACTTTGAAGGTATTGTTTTCATAGATGCCATAGCTTGCCGCGTGTCCCTCTCGTGGGAATGTCACCGAGCTAGGGTTAAAGATAAAGATGTCATCTTGGTATTCGGCGACAGGAATATGGGTATGACCGTGTGCAATGATATCGCCCGCCTTCAACGCAGGGCGTTTATTGGTGTTGTACAAATGGCCATGCGTTAGGAAGATACGCTGGCCTGATTCTAATAGCACCCACGAGTAATCCATCATCATTGGAAAAGACAACAACATCTGATCCACTTCGCTATCGCAGTTACCACGAACGGCAATGATCTCTTGAGAAAACGCATTCAACTTATCTGCAACCGCCGGCGGGTTGTATCCTTCTGGAATCGGATTTCTTGGTCCATGATTCAGAATGTCACCCAATAGAACTAAATATTGCGCACCAGATGCTTGGTAGAGTTCTAATACCTTTTCTGTTGCTGGCAGCGAACCGTGTAGGTCTGAAGCAAAAAATAATTTCACACGTACTTCTCCATAAAATTTATGAGCCTATTGTACGTATCTAAATGCTACACGTCATCTCTCGCCATACCATTGATCACGATATTATTGTAACTAACCATACCGACTATCTTGTTATCACGAACTACTGGCGCACGACTGATACCAAAGCGTTCAAACAGGCGAGCGCAATACTTTACGTTCATCTCAGCAGACACGCTTAGCGCTGGCTTGGTCATGATCTCATAAACATTGGTTCGCCTTGGAGATCGGTTCTTAGCCAGTACTTTCTTGGCAATGTCATTCATCAATACGATGCCGTATTCGTCATCTTCGTGGCGTTTATCGACAATGATTGCCTTCACTTTGTGCTTTTTAGCCATCTCTATCGCTTCTAACACCGTGGTTAGCCCATCGATAATCACATACGTATTGGCCATGACATCGCCTACTCGGATCTTTTCACTGGTACTCATAGCTCATCCTCCACAACCTTTGTTAACGTCTCGACTTGATGCGCAACCCCGACTGCGTCTTCGATATCGATCTGCACCGCTATACCTTGTCCTGACTCCTGGTCAAACTCACCGACTTCGCCAATAGTTTCAAGAATATGCCTCGCTAAGTGTTCCTCAACCACAAACAGCAACACATCTTTTTGTACCTCTAGCGTTAGGCCAAAGAAGGTGGTTTTTTGGTTTAAGCCTTGCCCTCTGGCGTTGTTAATCACCGTTGCTCCAGTCGCGCCCGCATCACGCGCGGCATCGAGCACAGTGTCGGTCTTGCTCTCTTCTACAAACGCTAAGATAAGTTTAAAGCGCATCTTTGCTCTCCTTAGAGGTGTGTAAACGGTTTAACCATTGTGTTATTTGGGCATAGCCCATCACTGAAATGATGGGAAATAAGCTGGCAAAGGCGATCAACCCAAAGCCATCAATGACAGGATTTCTTCCTGGTACGGTTGAAGCAAGTCCAAGCCCGAGCGCCGTCACTAAAGGGACTGTCACCGTTGATGTAGTGACGCCACCCGAATCGTAGGCTAATGGGATAATGAGTTTTGGGGCGTAAAAGGTTTGAATGACCACGACGACATAACCAAAAATGATGTAGTAATGGATCGGGTCACCCGCAACGATACGGTAGCTGCCCAGTGAGATACCGATAGCAACGCCCAATGCCACGGCGATCCTCAGCCCATTGACGCTGATACTGCCACCGGAAACTTGGTTCGCCTTAATCGCTACAGCAATCAAAGAGGGCTCGGCTATCGTGGTGCTGAAACCAATACAAAACGCGAAAAGATAGACCCAGTAATAATCAAACCAAGCCAAAGCAAGACCAGAACTGATCTTAAACTCAGTCAAAAAACTTGGCTCGGTGAGTTGCATTGCCATCGTCTCCCCTAGAGGGAATAACGCGAGTTCCAATCCCATCAAAAAGAGTGATAAGCCAAGAATGACGTAGAAGAAACCGATCAGCACTTTGGCTAGGTTATTGACTGGCTTTCGTAATACCGCCAACTGAAAACCGAAGATGATGATCGCAATCGGGATCACATCCATCACAGTGCCGAGAAAGGTGTCGATAAATTGTTGAACACTGATCATGTCACCACCATCCCGTACACCATGACAAACATCATCGGCAGCAACGAAGCAAACGCGATCAACCCAAAACCATCTATCATCGGATTACGCCCTTTAATTGCCGAGGCTAAACCCACCCCTAACGCAGTTACTAATGGGACGGTGATCGTCGATGTCGTTACTCCACCAGAGTCATACGCAATTCCAATGATGTTTTCCGGAGCAAATGCAGTGAGCACGACCACTCCAATATATCCACCGATGATCATGTACTGGATTGGCCAACCTTTTAAGATTCTCAGCACACCGAGTAAAATAGCGATACCGACTGACAGTGCCACAGTAAAGCGCAGGCCATTGGCATACTGCTCCATTTCATCTAACGTATTGGGGATTACACCTCCCTCAGCTGCCACTTCTGCGGCTTCGGCAGCGACTGCGGTTAACGCTGGCTCGGCTATGGTGGTACCAAAACCCAAACAAAAAGCGAAGATCAATAACCAGAACACACTCCCCTTTCTGGCAAATGCTTGAGCCATCGATTCGCCAATTGGAAACAACCCCATTTCAAGGCCAAAGATAAAGAAAGTGAGTCCAAAAACGACGAGCACTAAGCCAGTCAGAATAGATAAAAGATGAGGAAGTGGCTCTTGTAAGACAGCAAGCTGGAAGAAAGCGATTACCGCCACGATTGGCAATAGATCCCTCAGGCTACCTAACATGGATCGAAACAAAGCAAGCACCGCCGTCATCGCAATTCCTTGTCGCTGATTATGAATTAATAATAATCATGGCAAATCCTTATCATTGCTTATGTGACAAATATTACGCAGTTGGTAACATATCCGAGTAAAGTGCATAAGTGTGATGACGGTACACATCCTGACTTGATGAATTTAATTTCACTCCTTTGTAAATTGGAAAAGGCGTAATTTGGGCATCACACGATTGAAACCTTATGATCGTTATAGTGATTTTTTCGTATTGATTGGCGACTAAAAACAAGCCATGTCTATAATTATGTTTAATAGGGAGATTGGTATGAAGATATTGTTAACGGGTGGTACTGGATTTATTGGCTCTGAATTGGTCAAGAGTTGGAACACTGACGACGTGACATTGCTGACGCGGAGTCCTGAAAATGCGAAGCAAAACCTAAATCACCTCAACCAGAACAACCTTCATTACATTCAATCCCTTGATGAGCTCAGTGATCTCAATGACTTTGATGTGGTGGTCAACCTCGCGGGTGAACCGATTGCCGATAAGCGTTGGAGTACAGAGCAAAAAGAGAGGATCTGTAACAGTCGCTGGCACATCACTGAAAAGCTGGTCGAATTAATTCATGCCAGTAACAACCCGCCACACGCTTTTATTAGCGGTTCAGCCGTCGGCTACTATGGCGATCAACAGCAGCACCCATTTGACGAGTCACTGCAAGTAGAAGATGAAAGCTTTCCTCATAAAGTCTGTGCCCACTGGGAAGAGATAGCCAAGAGAGCACAATCAGAAAGCACACGCGTGATACTACTGCGAACAGGGGTTGTACTTGGCGAGAATGGCGGCGCACTCAAGAAGATGCTATTGCCTTATAAACTCGGCGTCGGTGGTCCACTAGGTTCAGGTGACCAGTACATGCCATGGATTCACATTCTCGATATGGTGAGAGCCATCAATCACTTGTTGTCTATCCCTCACGCTCAAGGGGAATTCAATATGTGTGCCCCTCACCCTGTGACCAACAAACTGTTCAGCAGCACGTTAGCGAAACAATTAGGCCGACCGCATTTCTTATTCACGCCGAAATGGGCAATGTCGATTCTCATGGGGGAATCATCTTGTTTGCTATTTGACAGCATTCGCTCCAAGCCGAAGAAACTCACTGAGATGGGATTCATCTTTAGTTACTCAAGAATCGAGCCAGCACTAAAAAACTTGTTACAACATCAAGACTAATTCTTTACCCTAGAGCGATAGAGACTCTAATAAAGGATTAAGTGTGAACAAGTCGATTCTGATTACCGGTTGCTCAACAGGTATTGGCTATACATGTGCTCATGCACTTCAAAAGCGTGGTTTTCATGTCATTGCATCTTGTCGTGATCCACAAGATGTTCAACGCCTTCAAGATGAAGGCCTCACCAGTATTCAATTAGATCTTTCCAACCAAGAAAGTATTGAGCATGGCGCCAAGCTTGCTATTGATCTCGCACCTAATGGATTGTATGGATTATTCAATAACGGTGCTTACGGTCAAGCAGGGGCACTAGAAGACTTACCGACCCAAGGACTCAGAGAACAATTCGAAACCAACTTCTTTGGTTGGCATCATCTCGTCTGTCAGATCCTTCCGCACATGCGCGAGCGTGGCGAAGGTCGAATCGTACAAAACAGTTCCGTATTAGGTTTTGCAGCCATGAAGTATCGTGGTGCTTATAATGCTTCTAAATTCGCGATTGAGGGTTGGACAGATACCTTACGATTAGAACTGCATGGCAGCGGTATACAGATCTCATTACTGCAACCAGGGCCAATTGAGACTCAATTTAGAACCAATGCCTTGAAAGCGTTCAATAAATGGATCAACATTTCTGGCAGCGCCCACCAAGACGCTTACCAACAACAAAAAGATCGACTCGAAAAAGAATCATCGAATAACGCTTTTGTCCTGCCTCCAGAAAGTTGTATTGAGCCGGTATTCCATGCTCTCACCGCCGACAAACCCAAGCTAAGATACCGAGTTACGACCCCGACTAAAGTGTTCGCGGTATTGAAAAGGATTCTACCGAGTCGCTTGCTAGACCCTATTTTGAGAAAAGCTGCATAAATTACTAACTTTGAATGCAGAGTCGCAAACTTTAATGTAACGATGTAATTTTTCCGTAACAATAAGATGTCATGATTATCCTATCCCATCAGTTATTCCCAATTGATGGTTCTACTCTGGAAATCTCATGACTTTAAACCGCCTTAATTGGGTAGGTGTGGGTCTGGCAATTACGCTGTTTATACTGTTTTGAGTATCTCACGCAACGCCTCACTGACTACCTCGATGATAACGCTATGCCTTCCATGTTGAGATAACAACTCTATCAACATCGAAGCATAGCGTTTTTCTATTTTTGGTTCTTTTTATCCGAGATAACCGAGTTAGATCTTGAAGTTACCGACTAACCCCCCCATATTTGCAACGTATCCACAAAACAAACCTCAAGGAACGTAAATGCAATCTCCGCATATTGTTGAACTTAATGAGCAGAACTTTCGTCAAGTATTAGAAGGTTCGATGCAGACCCCTGTACTCATCCATTTTTGGGCACCAATGAGCCAAGAGAGCGCCCAAGTCATTCCTGAACTGCAAACTTTAACTCAGCAATACAACGGTGCCTTCACCTTAGCCCTGCTCAATTGCGAACAAGAGCAAGCTATTGCTAGCCAGTTTGGTGTTCAAGCACTGCCCACTATTGCACTGTTTGTTAATGGTCAGCCAGTCGATGGGCTCGGTGGCCCTCAAAGCATAGAAGCTATTGTCGATATGCTCAGCAAACACCTTCCTAGCCAAGATGAACTTGCTTTGCGTCAGGCTCTTGAGCAAATGCAAGCTGGCGAGCACACACAGGCACTAGCAGCAATGCAGCAACTTCCAGCAGAGCTGACGAATAAAGGTGAAGTAAAACTGGCGATCGCAGAGTGTTTGTTAGAAACGCAACAATTTGACCTTGCTGAAACTCAGCTAGCAACTATCCCTCTTGAGTACCAAGACAACTACTACAAAGGCTTAGTTGCAAAGCTTGAACTTCATAAACAAGCAGCAGACAGCCCTGAAATACAAGCATTAGAAGCCGCTCTTCAGCAAAATCCGAGCGACGCTAAAACAGCATCTGAATTAGCATTGCAATATCACCAAGTGAACCGCAGTGAAGAAGCTATGGATCTATTATGGTCTTTCCTAGCCAAAGATCTTAATGCTCTCGATGGTGACATGAAGAAAGAGTTCATGGACATCTTGAGTGCGCTTGGACAAGGTAACCCAGTTGCCAGTAAGTACCGTCGACAACTGTACTCTCTGCTTTACTAGTTAAACCTAAAAAGCCGTAGATTAAACATCGAAAATTGACAATTCAATCAATTAGTTTATCGCATAATAGAATGTAAAATGGGCCATAAAATCAATGATTTATGGCCCATTTCTCGTTTATAAATTTGCTCAGAATTTAAATATGAGCCAGTATCAATACTGAACTATCAAAAACTCAAACTTGCAAAGGATTTTGTATGCCTATTGATACCTTGATTACTATCGGCGTCTTTACTGCCGTCGCACTGTTATTTATCTTCGCTGGCGTAAAAACCGTTCCACAAGGCAACAACTGGACCGTTGAACGCTTCGGGCGATACACACACACCCTTAAACCGGGTCTTAACTTAATCATTCCATTTATTGATAAAGTTGGACAGCGCATCAGCATGATGGAGCGTGTTCTCGACATCCCAGCACAAGAAGTCATCTCCAAAGATAATGCAAATGTGGTTATCGATGCGGTTTGTTTTGTTCAAGTTATCGACGCGCCTAAGGCAGCTTATGAAGTGAATGACCTTGAACATGCGATCCGTAACTTAACCCTCACCAATATCCGTACTGTGCTTGGCTCGATGGAACTGGATGAGATGCTGAGTCAGCGTGACATGATCAATACCAAGCTACTGAACATCGTTGATGAAGCGACAAACCCTTGGGGCGTAAAAGTCACCCGTATCGAAATTAAAGACGTACAGCCACCAGCAGACCTTACTGCTGCGATGAATGCCCAGATGAAAGCCGAGCGTAATAAACGTGCTGATATCTTAGAAGCAGAAGGTGTACGACAAGCTGAGATCTTGAAAGCAGAAGGCCACAAGCAATCAGAGATCCTGAAAGCAGAAGGTGAGAAGCAAGCGGCAATATTGCAAGCAGAAGCCCGTGAGCGTGCCGCAGAAGCAGAAGCTAAAGCGACAGAAATGGTATCAACGGCAATTGCTCAAGGTGACATGCAAGCGGTCAATTACTTCATTGCACAAGGTTACACCGACGCATTGAAATCTATAGGCCAAGCTGAAAACGGCAAGATCATCATGCTACCACTCGAAGCAACTGGCCTTATGGGTTCTGTAGCGGGTATCGCGGAGATGTTTGCACATAAGAATGACAAAGGTAGTAAGGACTAACTTATGGTCGAATTACTAGAACAAGTAAACCACTGGCATTGGTTAGCGTTTGGTCTAGCATTGTTAGCGCTTGAGCTAATTGGAACCGCTGGTTACTTTTTATGGATAGGCATATCTGCCATGCTGGTCGGTGCCCTATTAGGAGCATTACCAATTGGTTGGCAGATGCAATGGCTGTCCTTTGCTAGCTTCTCTCTTATTACCACTTGGTTGTGGTGGAGAAGACAACTCTCGAATGACAAGCAATCGGATGCAGGGCGAGAGTTAAACCAAAGAGAAAAGCAATTGGTAGGTCAAACCGTTATTTTAAGTGAAGACGTAAAGAAAGGTAGCTGTCGAATTAAGTTCGGTGACTCTTCTTGGTCAGCAAAGGCCAGTCAAGATATTCCATCTGGAACCGAAATTAAGATTGTCGCTTTAGACGGAATCGTTCTAATAATAGAACCTTTATAAACAAGAGCTATATGAAGCCTGCATTTTCAATAAATGCAGGCTTTTTCTATTTTTGAACCTTAATAATATTCGAATTATCATTGCGATAGATTGAATTGAAAAAAAAATAAGTTCTTATTTCGTAAAGCTAAAAAGTTTGATTGAGCTAAAAAGGTATAAGAAAGCCAGATTTCTTACCCAATATATATATGAATAGTTAACCTTACTCTCGCTTATTTATAATTATTAAAAATGTTAAGTCCGTCCAATTTTTGAAATTTTCTTTTCCTTGTCCATACTTTCAATTATCTCAATTAGAGATAAACCTAATGGAGTTTGTATGAGACATTTTTTAATAATTCTAACGGCTATTTTCAGCTTGTCATTTGGAAGCGCTCTAGCGAGCAGTCAGTCTCCTGGTAACGGAAACATGGGGCCTATCGTTAAGTGTTCAGATGGTAACGCAGTCACTCATGTACCACTGTTGATCTGTAAACATTACGGCGGAAAGGTGCTGTGATAGGTGCTGTGATAGGTGATTAAAGTCAGGCTAGTAATGAAATTGCTGCCTGACGATTATTTAGAACTGGAATAACCTAACTGCGGCCAGATAGATTATTCAAGATAGGACATTCCGTTGAAGTATCTCCAGGGCAGTCATGTACCCAAGATTGTAGCTGCACCTTCATCTTGTTTAACTCCGCAAGCTTCAACTCTATTTCATCTAACTTCTGAGTAGCCTTCTTCTTTACTTCGTAGCTTTGTCTGTTGGGATTCATTGCCAACTCAACCAGTGACTTACACTCATCGAGAGTGAAACCAACCATTTTAGCTCTCAAAACGAACTCTAACTGTTCGATATGAATCTCGCCATATTGCCTGTAACCATTTTCTGATCGGTGCGGTGGGCTCATCATGCCTTTACTTTCGTAAAAACGAATGGATTTCGCTGTTGTACCAACACGCTTCGCTACTTCACCAATATTCACAATCTTACCTGTAAGCCTAAAATGAAAAACCGCAGTACTGCTGTTATACAATACTGCGGCTGAAAAACATAGCTAGGGTGTAACGTTAGAAACTTACTCTTGTTCTAACAACCAAATCATAGTTTGAGATTTTTCTTCACTGTCTAGCTTATTGAACCAGTATGAAACCATTTCGATCTCTTTTGAGCCTTCTAGTAATGCTGGGTTAGCGTTCTTACGGTTCTTGAATGCCCAATCTGTTACTGCAGATTGCTCTTCTTTGGTTGCTTCACCATACCAGTAATTCACCATCTCTTGTGCTTGTGATGCTTTTGGCTCTTCAGCAACTACTGCTGCTACTGGAACAGCCGCGACTGGAGCAACCGCGATAGCTGTATGATTATTTGCACCGTTATAAATTGTGTCGATATACGCCTTTGGTACGATAAAAGTCGTGCTCATGACTGAGTTTTGGCCTTCAAGCGTAAATTCTAAATTCTTTTGTCTTGCTTGCTGAATATCAGCGTCACTTAATGGAAACTTAATATATTGAGTCTTAGTACAGTGCTCGCTGCAGCTTTCTCTTGGTACTTGTCTATCTTCTAATTCTATCGTTTTACCAAAAAAACTAACCGTTTCGTACTCTTTGTAACTTTGGAAGTAACTCACGTCCATAGTAATTGAAGATTCTGGGGCAGTATTTGGTGTTACTTCTTTATTGTATGTAAAGTAAAGCGACGACTTGAGAATGTCTGCGCCTACATTTGCTCTATTTTCTGCTACGTAAGATTGACCGGTTACTTTAATGTAACCACCTTTGGGCTGTACATCCGCAACTGAATCTGCAAAATTGCTTTGTGAATCAAGTGAACTACAAGCTCCCAAAAATAATGATAATACAACGACACTAACTTTATTCATTATGACTAATTCCTTATGTTCACTATGGAAAAACGCTGGCAAAAAGATTTACCAGCGTTTTGATTTTAATTTAACTGTTTTAAGCAGATAACTTTAACTTAGAAACCGTACTCAAGACCAATGCGAGTTACGATATCTGATGAAACCTCACCGCGGTCATTGTCAGTAAAGCTACGGCTTGCTACACGTAGATAAGGTACAAAGCCATTATCCACGTACATAAGTTGACCAGAGATAGTATCACTCTTATCTGTTGCGCTCGCTTTTAGAGAAGAATTTGAAGCAGTTGTTCCAGATAACTCTGCATCATCATTCGCTGCGTAGCCTAGTTTAAAGCCCCATGGACCATTCCAGTATTGGCCAATAATAGAGTATGAGTCTTGAGTATATTTGCGAGAACCGTTATCAATTTCTTCGCCTTTGTATGCTGCTGCAATACCAAAGCCTGCTGGTAGGCTTGCTTCAAAGCCTACAATATAAGCGAATGTATCGTCTTTATAACCATCTACTGCAGCTGTACAATCAGGTGTACCTGGTGCATCAGGGTCAAATACACAAGACTTTGCTGTATCTCCAACAACACGAGTACCAGACTCAACACCACCCATAAATGTTACTTTTTCAAAGCTGTACTTAGCGCTCGCGCCAAAGAATTCTGAATCACGAGTCGCCGCGCCACCACCATTGTCGTTATCATCACGACCAACAGAAGCTGCAAAAGAGAAACCACCGAATTTTGGCGAATCGTAACGAACTTGGTTAGATTGACGATCGTAATGACCGTTGATACCGCCCCAATCGAATACAGAACCTAGACCAGGGTTAGAGAATGGCCAATCGACGATTTCGTATAATGGCGTAAGAACACGACCCACACGTAGATTACCCCAAGAGCCAGAAGCGCCAACGAAAGTATCACGGAAACCAAGCACACCACCTGAAACGCCGCCATGACCCCAGTCTGTGCTATCTACGTAGCCAGATTCAATCTGCATTGTAATTAATACGTCATCAAACATCTCTTTATGAGCACGGAAGCCGATACGAGATTCATTCTCTACAGCGTAGCCACTGCTCGCATCATCTTGATCTGTTGTGTTGTAGTTAACTAGAGAGATAGCTGCAACACCGTATACGTCAACGTTGAAATCAGAGTTGATACCAACTTCTTTCGCCATTACGCCTGTCGATAAAAGTGCAACCGTTGCACCTAGTAGAGTACGTTTAAAAAATTTGTTTTCCATGGAATAAAACTCCTAAAAATGGATATAGCTGTTTGAATATTCCCCGCCTAAAGTTGGCCGCCGTAGAGAGAAATACCTTTTCTTGTTTGAGAACCCTAAACTCTGAATTCTCTATTTCCTTTCTGGTTATACACATCATGTGCATCCATGGCATTAAGACTAACTTCGCCCTCAAAAAGATCAATGAGAACTTAATTTTCATCTAAAAAAATATGAGTTGGTGCAAATTTAATAGGTACTTAGTGATCCAGATCGATAAATAGAAAAATCCTCACCAAAACAAAATCAATACCAATAAATTCAACAACTTGAGGTAATTATCACTTTGTAAAAATAGATATGACTCGCAATTATGATACAACTAGAATGGTATTTCATTAATGTTGAGCGGCATCACTGTCCCTTTTTGAGAGTTCGTATAGGTACAAAATTCTCAACAATTAAAAAGGCATCTAATTTGCAGCAGACACAAAAAAAGCACTCCCTTTAAAGGAGTGCTTTTGAGCTTTTTTTACCTTGGTTTACTTACGAAATAAGTGCAATTAGATCTTCTTCTGTTCTTATTTCGATACCTAAATCTTGTGCTTTAGTCAGTTTAGAACCAGCGGCTTCACCCGCGAATAAGATATCCGTTTTCTTAGACACGCTACCGGTTACTTTTGCACCTAAAGCCTGCAAAGCGGCTTTCGCTTCACTACGACCTAATTGCGACAATGAACCCGTCAACACAACCACTTTACCTTCTAACGGTAGATCTTGGTCATCCGCAACAGCTTCGATTGCAGGCCAGTTAACACCAAGCTCTAGCAACTGCTCGACTACAGCTCTGTTTTTCTCCTGCGAGAAGAAGCTCGTGAGGTGACTTGCTACGATGTCACCAATATCTGACACTTCAACTAACTGTTCATGGGTTGCTGCTTGAACCAACTCCAACGTCTTGAAGTGTTGAGCTAAGTTCATAGCCGTCGCTTCACCGACTTCACGAATACCGAGTGAATAGAGGAAACGTGCTAACGTTGTGTCTTTGGCTTTATTCAGCGCACTCACCACATTTTGCGCCGATTTAGGCCCCATACGATCAAGAACTGTAATTACGCCCGCGCTAAGCTTGAACAAGTCAGCGGGCGTTTCTACCATTTCACGGTCCACAAGCTGCTCTATCACTTTTACGCCAAGGCCATCGACATCCAACGCCTTTCTCGACACAAAGTGCTTAAGCGCTTCTTTACGCTGTGCCTGACACACTAGACCGCCAGTACAACGCGCTACAGCTTCCCCCTCGACACGCTCAACCGTAGAGCTACATACAGGGCAAGCATCAGGGAAAACAATGTCTCTAGCCGTTTCAGGGCGACGATCTAGTACAACAGCCACAATTTGCGGAATAACATCACCTGCACGGCGAATAATAACGCTGTCGCCTACCTTCACGCCTAAACGCGCAATCTCATCGGCATTGTGTAAAGTGGCATTGCTGACTGTCACGCCACCAACGAAGATAGGTTCAAGTTTAGCAACCGGCGTAATAGCGCCAGTACGGCCCACCTGAAATTCAACGTCATTGAGCAGTGTAATCTCTTCTTGAGCTGGGAACTTATAAGCAATTGCCCAACGTGGCGCTCGTGCAACAAAGCCAAGTACTTCTTGAGCCGCGATATCGTCGACTTTGATAACAACGCCATCAATCTCGTAAGCCAGAGCATCACGACGAGTCATAATATCTTGGTAATAGGCTTTCACGTCTTCGAGAGAGCTCAGTTGCTTAGTCTCGGGGCACATAGGTAAGCCCCAACCTTTAAGCTGTAAAAAGCGTTGGTAGTGACTATTTGATAGCTCAGCGCCTTGTACAACACCGACACTGTATGCGTAGAAAGCTAGCGGACGTTTCGCAGTAATACGAGAATCAAGCTGACGCAGGCTACCTGCGGCGGCATTACGTGGGTTAACAAATACTTTCTCGCCTTTCTTCAACGCCATCTCATTCAACTTATCGAAACCCGCTTTTGGCATAAACACTTCGCCACGAACTTCAATACGCTGCGGCCAGCCTTCACCTTGTAACTTAAGTGGGATAGAGCTGATCGTACGCACGTTTTCAGTGATGTTTTCACCCGTCGCACCGTCACCACGTGTCGCAGCCTGAACTAAAATACCATTCACATAGAGTAGGCTAACTGCAAGGCCATCAAGCTTAGGTTCACAACAGAAAGTCTTGAGGTTAGCGGTTGGCGCTCTATCAGACATTCGCTTATTGAACGCATCCAAATCTTCATCAGAGAAAGCATTGTCCAGAGAAAGCATTGGGATCTCATGAGTCACTTGAGTGAAACCATCGAGAGGCTGACCACCAACACGTTGGCTCGGAGAATCTACCGTCACTAGTTCCGGGTTCTCTTCTTCGATCTTTAGCAATTGCTGCATTAATCGATCGTACTCGACATCAGGGATCTCAGGGCTATCTTCTACGTAATAACGAACGGCGTGATAATGCAGAGTTTCTCTTAACTGCTCTAAGGTAACTTGAATCGATTCTTTCATATCATTCTCTATCGTGATTGAAATATCAAAAAGGGCTCCCTTAGGAGCCCTTTTCTATAAATATAGATTATTTACAAGGCTAAACAATACGGCTAGGCATTCGATGCCGTCATAAAGTCTCTGATTTGCTTGCGGTAGTCAGATAAACGGTTTGGTGTCATTAAGTTGCGTGACTCATCCAACACGTTTCCGCCCATATCGTCAGCAATTTTCTGCGCCGCACTCAGCATCACATTGAAGTTTTGATCAGCTTGACCATAACAAGGCAACGTCATAAAGAACGAAATACCTTTAGTCGTGAAGTCAGCAGGATCATCATGTTCTAGCGTTCCTGGCTGCATCATGTTTGCAACGCTGAAAATAACCTTTGGTGCATCTGTAGATTGTGCAAAGCAGTGGTAAATAGACATCTCACCATAAGTTAAACCGTTGTTCTCCATGCTGCGGAAAAGTTCAGTCCCAACGAATGGGATCTCTCCAGCACAGTGAACATTAAGAACGATCACTTCTAAACCAAGTTCTTCATCTGGTTTTGCTTCTTCAACAGTCGCACTTTGCGGAGTCACGACTTCTTTCGCAACAACGGGCTCTCTTTGAGTAAGCGTTTCGTTTGGAACGACTGGCTCATCAACTGTTTCAGAAGGCTCTTCAAACGAACCGTACTGCACTTTAAAGCCGGCATGGTTTTCTTTTTGCTCGTCAGTCAACTCAAAGCTTGGAACTTCAGGCTCAACGTCCTTCTCTTCCTCAATCACTTCAGGTTCACTTTCAACCTTAATTGGGTCTTCTACGCTGAAAGAAGGAAGATCATTTAATTCGATATCATCTTCGTAAGCTTCTTTCGCTTGTGGCGCTGTTAGCGGATCTGAGTCGATCAGCGGATCAGTATCAGAGGGTGAAACAGCAAAATCCGGCTCTTTACGTTCTTTTCGGATTATCTCAAAATCATCTTCTGGGGCGAATGAACGGTTTGGAATAGTTTCTGCTTCATCTAAGCTGTCGTTATCAAGCTTACCGAGCGGCTTATCTCCAAACTTTGCTTTCCCTTCTTTTTTACTCGTCCATAGACCATGGAACAATAATGCGGCGATAGCTAATGCGCCAACAATAATGAGTACAAATCGCAATTCCTGCATTTTTCGCTCTCAGCTTTCTTAGTCAACTAGCTATAAACACGCTGTCACTAAGTTGGGTTAATTTGGCTAATCTCACTACTCTATCAAAAGTAGCCACTGTTTTAGAACAACTTAATACAATTAGTTCCTTACATGGTGTGATTTTCACCACGCTTTTTTTCTTAATTTCGGTCGAGTACACTAGACATGTTTGCTATTTAACCAAATTCACATGTGACCTAATTTAAATATGACTATTGAATCTGTTCCCCGCTCCGGCTTTGGCTATTTTATTTTCGGAATAAAAATCGCTTTATCACCGAGCATTCGTAAGTTTGTACTAATGCCACTTATCGCGAACGTGTTACTCGTTGGTGGTGCCTTGTTTTATATCTTCTCCAACCTAAACACTTGGATTGAAGGTTGGATTGGTGCATTGCCAAGTTTCTTGTCGTGGTTGTCATACATTTTATGGCCATTACTTGTGTTAACCGTCTTGGCCACATTCTCGTATTTCTTTAGCACGCTCGCTAACTTCATTGCCGCACCGTTCAACGGTTTACTCGCGGAAAAAGTTGAAGAGTTGTTGAGCGGTAAAAAAGTTAATGACGATGGTTTACTTGATGTCCTCAAAGATACCCCACGTATATTAGCGAGAGAATGGCGCAAGCTTGTCTACATTCTGCCAAAAGCGATCGGTTTATTCCTACTTTTGTTAATTCCAGCACTAGGGCAAACCGTTGCTCCGTTTTTATGGTTCATTTTCACAGCATGGATGTTAGCGATTCAATACGCCGACTACCCGTTCGATAACCATAAAATCAAATTTGATGACATGAGAAACAATTTGAAACAAAAACAAGGTAAGAGCTACAGCTTTGGCGCGCTTGTTTCTGTGTTCACTACTATTCCAATTTTAAACCTGATTGTGATGCCCGTTGCCGTTTGTGGCGCGACAGCAATGTGGGTTGCTGAGTTTAAAGACCAAGCTCTACGTTCTCGTCTATAGTTCTCGTCTCTAACCCTTTCTACACTTCCTAGTTTCGCCTATCTTTTTGAAGTTCTGATTTCAATAAAGATAGGCGTCAATTCTGCTACATATCTATATGATATAACTTTTTAATCCTTTTACCTTTTTTTCAACTTGTTTAATCTAAATTCAAGCTGAACAAACATCGAAAGACACTAGACGGTAAAGTGATTGATATACTACGTTTAGTTCTGTCATTAAATGAAGGAATATCGCATGAGCAAGATCTACGAAGACAACACCCTAACGATTGGTAACACACCTCTAGTCCGCCTTAACAAAGTAAGCAAAGGTAACGTCCTAGCTAAGATCGAAGCTCGTAACCCAAGCTTCAGTGTTAAGTGCCGTATCGGTTCTAATATGATCTGGGAAGCAGAAAAAGCAGGTACGCTTAAGCCAGGTATCGAGCTTGTTGAACCGACTAGTGGTAACACAGGTGTTGCACTTGCATTCGTAGCAGCAGCACGCGGTTACAAACTAACGCTAACTATGCCTGAATCAATGAGCCTAGAACGTCGTAAGCTGCTTAAAGCGCTTGGCGCAAACCTTGTGCTAACTGAAGCACCAAAAGGCATGAACGGCGCGATTGCTAAAGCAGAAGAGATTGTTGCTTCAGACCCAGACAAGTACCTACTACTTCAACAGTTCAACAACCCTGCTAACCCACAGATTCACGAGCAGACGACTGGTCCTGAAATTTGGGAAGCAACAGACGGCGAAATCGACGTGTTTGTAGCGGGTGTTGGTACGGGCGGTACTATCACTGGTACGAGTCGTTACATTAAAGGTGAAAAAGGCAAAGCGATTACTTCAGTCGCGGTTGAGCCGGCTGAGTCTCCAGTGATTGCACAGGCACTTGCAGGTGAAGAAATCAAACCAGCTCCACACAAAATTCAAGGTATCGGTGCAGGTTTCATCCCTGGAAACCTAGATTTAGAGATTATTGACCGTGTTGAATCGGTAACTTCTGAAGAAGCGATTGAGATGGCTCAACGCCTAATGAAAGAAGAAGGTATTCTTGCAGGCATCTCATCTGGCGCGGCAGTTGTAGCAGCAAACAGAATCGCCGAACTACCTGAATTTGCAGGAAAAACTATCGTTACTGTACTACCAAGCTCTGGTGAGCGTTACCTAAGCACAGCCCTATTTGCTGGCATCTTTACGGAAAAAGAGAACCAACAATAATATGTGGTCAAATCAATTTTTCGTCCAAAAAAGCCCCGTTTAGGGGCTTTTTTGTTGATCCCTGCCCCACCTTTGGTAATATCAGGTCTGTTTTATTTTTCGCTTCAAAATAAAAGAAGCAATAAACAAATTCTGAAAGTCATGAGTACTCAGCAAAAGACGACCATGGCTGGATAAAAATTTATAACCAGTCTAAGTTCTAACACGAACATGGCGTACTAGCCTCTAGCGCATTTGGGCTAAAGCAGTTAAGCTAATCTGGTTACAAACTTACAAAAAATAAATTAATTGGGGTATATAAAATGTACGAGAAGCAAGTAGAAATCACAGCAGAAAACGGTCTTCACACTCGTCCAGCTGCACAGTTCGTTAAAGAAGCAAAATCTTTCGACGCTGACATCACCGTGACTTCTAACGGCAAAAGCGCTAGCGCGAAAAGCCTGTTCAAACTACAAACTTTAGGCCTAGTAAAAGGTACTAACGTTACTATTTCAGCTGAAGGTCCTCAAGCTCAGCAAGCAGTAGACCACCTAGTTGCTCTTATGGATCAACTACACTAATACGGTCTCCTTCTTTCAAAGCCATTTTGCATAGCAAAGTGGCTTTGTTCGAAATAGATAGGAATAAGCGCGACATTAGTCGACGACTTAAAGTCACACACTCTCCCGTTTACAGTTGAACAACTAAGGTAAGGCTATGATTTCAGGCATCCTAGCATCTCCTGGTATTGCTTTCGGTAAAGCACTACTACTTCAAGAAGATGAAATTGTCCTAAACACTCAATCTATCTCTGACGACCAAGTTGAAGCAGAAGTACAGCGTTTCTTTGACGCTCGTAACAAATCTTCTCAACAACTTGAAGTTGTTAAGCAAAAAGCACTTGAAACTTTTGGCGAAGAAAAAGAAGCAATCTTTGAAGGCCACATCATGCTGCTTGAAGATGAAGAGCTAGAAGAAGAGATTTTAGCACTCATCAAGAAAGACAAGATGCACGCAGACAACGCGATCCACACTGTGATCGAAGAGCAAGCTGTTGCACTAGAGTCTCTTGATGATGAGTACCTAAAAGAACGTGCAACTGATATCCGTGATATCGGTACTCGTTTCGTTAAAAATGCTCTAGGCATCAACATTGTATCTCTAGCAGATATCAATGAAGAAGTTATCCTAGTAGCTTACGACCTAACGCCATCTGAAACTGCACAAATCAACCTAGACTACGTTCTTGGTTTCGCTTGTGACATCGGCGGTCGTACATCTCATACTTCAATCATGGCACGTTCTCTTGAGCTTCCAGCTATCGTTGGTACTAACGATATCACTAAGCAAGTTAAGAACGGCGACATGCTTGTGCTAGACGCGATGAACAACAAGATCATCATCAACCCTTCTGAAGCTGAACTAGCAGAAGCTAAGAAAATCAAAGCAGATTTCGAAGCAGAAGCGGCTGAACTAGCAAAACTAAAAGATTTACACGCTGAAACTCTAGACGGTCACCGTGTAGAAGTTTGTGGCAACATCGGTACAGTAAAAGACTGTGACGGTATCCTGCGTAACGGCGGTGAAGGCGTTGGTCTGTACCGTACTGAATTCCTATTTATGGACCGTGACGCGCTTCCTACTGAAGAAGAGCAATACGTTGCTTACAAAGAAGTAGCAGAAGCAATGGAAGGCGAGTCAGTGATTATCCGTACTATGGATATCGGTGGCGACAAAGACCTACCATACATGGACCTTCCACAAGAGATGAACCCGTTCCTAGGCTGGCGTGCAGTACGTATCAGCTTGGATCGTCGTGAAATCCTACGTGACCAACTACGTGGCATCCTACGTGCATCTGCACACGGTAAACTACGTATCATGTTCCCAATGATCATTTCTGTTGAAGAGATCCGTGAACTGAAAAAAGCAATCGAAGAGTACAAAGTTGAACTTCGCGCTGAAGGCCTAGCTTTCGATGAAGAAATCGAAATCGGCGTAATGGTTGAGACTCCAGCAGCTGCTGCAATCGCACACCACCTAGCGAAAGAAGTATCTTTCTTCTCTATCGGTACTAACGACCTAACGCAATACACTCTTGCGGTAGACCGTGGTAACGAAATGATTTCTCACCTATACAACCCACTATCTCCTGCTGTTCTTACAGTAATCAAGCAAGTGATCGACGCATCACACGCTGAAGGTAAGTGGACTGGTATGTGTGGTGAGCTTGCTGGTGATGAGCGTGCAACGCTACTTCTACTTGGTATGGGTCTAGATGAGTTCTCTATGAGCGGTATCTCTATCCCTAAAGTTAAGAAAGTAATCCGTAACTCTAACTTCGCTGAAGTTAAAGCTATGGCTGACGAAGCACTATCTCTACCAACAGCTGCTGAAATTGAAGCTTGCGTAGAAAAGTTCATCGCTGAGAAAACTCAGTAATCGCCAATCGCTTAATAACGTTAGACGGCTAAAAATAGTCGTCTAATTTGTTAGATTGGTATAGTATATTCTACAGAATAAAACTAAACGTTAGGAGCATGACACAATGGGTCTGTTTGACAAACTGAAAAAGCTTGTATCTGATGACAGCGCTGATGCTGGTGCAATCGAAATCATCGCACCTCTTTCTGGTGAAATCGTAAACATCGAAGATGTGCCAGATGTAGTTTTCGCTGAAAAAATCGTTGGTGACGGCATCGCGATCAAACCAGCTGGCGACAAAATGGTAGCTCCAGTTAACGGTACTATCGGTAAGATCTTCGAAACTAACCACGCATTCTCTATCGAGTCTGACGACGGTGTTGAGCTTTTCGTTCACTTCGGTATCGATACTGTTGAACTTAAAGGCGAAGGCTTCACTCGTGTAGCTGAAGAAGGTCAATCTGTTAAAGCTGGTGACACTATCATCACTTTCGACCTAGCGCTTCTAGAAGAGAAAGCAAAATCTACGCTTACTCCAGTTGTTATCTCTAACATGGACGAAATCAAAGAGCTGAACAAGCTTTCTGGTTCTGTAACTGTTGGCGAAACTCCAGTTCTTAAAGTAACTAAGTAATCTCGATTACTTATCTGCTTTAATTAAAACGCTACCTAAGGGTGGCGTTTTTTGTGCCTGCTATATAGTTCTAATGCCAGATTACCAGCCGCTTTGGCCTTATACCTAACAACTACAAATCCCCTTCTTCTTTGGGCCTCTCACGAACAGAGATCCCTGACATCTCGCTCGGTTCGATTCTGGGATGACGATTAAACACTATGGTTTAAGCCTGAGTGATTGTTACTCAAACCGACCTCTTCTATACAGTTAGCTATAGAGTCACCAATACCCAACTCCCGTCATTCCCTACAGTGAGGCACGAACGTGATAGGGAATCTCGCTTTCCAATCAACTACCAACACCACAACTCCCCTCTCTTCTCCAAATTTCAGGCAATAAAAAACCCAGCCGAAGCTGGGTCTGTTTAGCGCTCATCTCTCACCACGAGCTAATTTGTGGAAGCCTAACGTCAACACTATCGGTCAACGTGGCTTTTCAATCGATTAACCTAGTAGGCTAAGTGCCGAGTTCGGTGCTTGCTTCGCTTGAGCAAGAATCGAGCTTGAAGCTTGAGAAAGGATCTGAGACTTAGTCATCTGAGTCGTTTCTTTCGCGAAATCGGTATCTTTAATACGGCTCTTAGATGCGTTAACGTTCTCGTTAATGTTGTCTAAGTTGCTGATAGCGTGATCGAAACGGTTTTGGAAAGCACCTAGCTCAGCACGGTGGCTGTCTACATACTTAAGGGCCGCATCGATTACTGCTACAGACTCTTGTGCGCCGCCAACAGATGTTACGTCGATAGTATCAACCGTTACGTCTTTAGCTGCTTGAATACCTAGCTCGCCCGCAAGACCGCCAGAGAAAGACACATCGCCGCTCACTTTGTTGTTGCCTGTGAACATTTGTAGCTTGCCGTCTTCAGTAACAGACGCTTTAACAGAATCTTGTTGACCGTTGATGTAAGTCGCTAGCTCTTCGATGTCATCACCCGCTTTTGCGCTGATGTCGATTTCTTGTGCTTGGCCGAAGTTGTCAGTGAACGACAGTTTTAGGTCGTTAGAGCCCGCTTGAACGTTCCAGTCTTTGTCTTTCGCGTTCTCAGTTTGGTAGCTCTTACCACCCATCTGAGCGTTATCAGAGCGCATGTCTTTCAGTTGAAGCATTACAGCTTCACCGTTATCCGCACCGATTTGGAATGATTTAGTACCGTGAGTACCGTTAAGCAGCTTGTTACCACCAAAAGACGTCGTTTCCGCGATACGGTTCAGTTCGTCGTTCAGTGCTGTTACTTCTTCTTGAATCGCTACACGCTCAGATTTTGAGTTTGAGCCGTTTGAAGATTGTAGAGACAAATCACGCATACGTTGCAGGATGTTAGTCGTCTCGTTCATTGCACCTTCAGCAGTTTGTGCAATTGAGATACCGTCGTTCGCGTTACGTACAGCAACATCAAGGCCACGACTTTGAACGTTCAAACGGTTCGAGATTTGTAGGCCCGCAGCGTCATCTTTTGCGCTGTTGATTTTAGAGCCAGAAGCTAGACGCTCCATTGATGTTTGTTGTGCGCTGTTTGCGTTGTTTAGGTAACGTTGCGCAGTCATCGCTGAAACGTTTGTATTTACATTCACTGCCATGGTGATTTCTCCAATTGATTTTCCGATATTGCGGTTTCCGACGTCTCGGAAAACCAAGTAGTTCTCTCAAAGTTACTTTTAATAACGGCGTAATTGACGAAACCTTTAGGAAAAAAACAATAAAATTAAAGAAATAGCGATAAAGGAGAAGAAAGCGTGACTGGTAATAAATTTATCAAAAAAAGATAAGAAAAACGCTAAAGTTGTCGAGAAATCCGTCGAGCGAGGTTTTGTGTTTTTATTAACCAAAGAAGCCAAATAAACTGAAATGGTGTTATGAGATTTAAAGTAATTGATTAACCTAACAAGGTTAAGGCAAGGTTAGGTGCTTGCTTCGCTTGAGCCAGAATAGTGGTGCTAACTTGCTGCAGAATTTGCTGCTTTAGCATCTGAGTCGTTTCCTTGGCGTAATCGGTATCTTTGATTCGACTGTTTGAGGTCGCCAAGTTTTCATGAACATTTTCAAGGTTGTTAATGGCGTGGTCGAAGCGGTTTTGCATTGCGCCTAATTCAGAGCGATGGCTATCCACGTACTTCATCGCGGTATCTAAAATAGAAACAGCACGCTGCGCACCACCCACATCCGTCACATTGATGTCATTCACCGACTCATAGTAACCCGCTGACATCGACAGTTCACTCGCGAGTGAACCAGAGAAAGAGATAGTGCCAGAGGTATCTTCACCAGACATGTAGATTTGAAGCTGCCCATCATCATTAACCGAAGCTGAGACCAGATCCGTTTGACCATTGATGTAGGTCGCCAACTCTTCAATGTCATCGCCGACTTTCGCATTAATGATGATCTCTTGAGGCTGGCCAAAACGATCGGTAAACGACATCGTCATATCATTCTGGTTTGATTTCACTGCCCATGAATCACTGGCCATGCCATTAGCAACGTAGCTAAAGCCTCCCATGTTGATGTCATCAGTACGCATACTTTTCAAACCAATCTGCACGGCTTCGCCCGAACTGCCACCAATCTGAAATGACGTACTACCAAAATTACCATTGAGAAGTTTTTTGCCACCAAAAGAAGTGGTCTCTGCAATACGATTCAGCTCATCGTTTAAGGCGGTAATCTCTTCTTGAATCGCCGTTCTTTCCGACTGGCTATTTGAACCGTTGCTTGCTTGTAGAGACAAGTCGCGCATGCGCTGCATGATATTGGTGGTTTCATTCATCGCGCCTTCAGCGGTTTGCATGATAGATATACCATCATTCGCATTACGCACAGCGACATCAATACCACTCATCTGCGCTTCCAAGCGGTTCGAAATTTGTAGCCCTGCAGCATCGTCTTTAGCGCTGTTAATACGACTCCCTGAAGCCAAGCGCTCCAAAGATTGGTTCAGCATGTTATTGGCATTAGAGAGGTTTCTCTGGGCCACCAGCGCTGAGACATTGGTATTAACAGTTATAGCCATAGACCTTCGCTTACAAAAAGAGGAATAAAACTCACGATTGCTCTTATATCGACCAATTCATATAAAGCTTTAATAAAAAAGGAGCCCTGAGGCTCCCTTTGTTTATTCTTTTTGAGACGACTTACTTAATCGTTAATGCACTCAACATCTCAGTTGAAGGAGCAAAGTAATACGCGCCAGTCACCGCTTTAGTAAAGCGAAGCAGTTGGTCTGTTTTGCCATCAGTTACGCCGTACATGCTCTCTAACATCGCATCGAAGTTATGACGAACGTTACAGTAAGCAATGAACAATAAGCCGTGGTCGCCCGTAGCAGTACCGTAAGGTAGACTGTGGCGAACAATCTTAAGCCCCTTGCCTTCTTCTTTGATATCCACACGGCCAACGTGAGACGCCGCAGGAACATCATCTAACTCAATTGAATCAGGTTTAGTTCGGCCAATCACTTTCTCTTGTGCCGATACATTCAAACGATTCCAAGCTGGCAGGTTATGCACAAAACGCTGCACCATTACATAACTACCACCAGCGAATTCACCCTCAGGCACAATAGCGACTTCAGCACGTTGTGCGTCTTTCGGGTTTTCAGTGCCATCAACAAAGTCTGTCATGTCACGAGAGTCTAGGAAGCGATAACCATAAGTTTCATCAACCACTTCAACATCAGCTGCTACTTCAGATAGCAATTTACGCAAGATAAAGAAGTGCAGATCATGTCGGTTTGAATGACAGTGAATCAGAACGTCAGACAGTGTGCTCGGTGCTGTGATATCACCTTCACCCAGCACAGGGAAGTCGATCAAATCAGCGGGCGCTGCTTGCTCGAACCTATCCCAAAAAGCTTTTGAGAACGCAACCGATGCCGTTAAGTTCGCATCAGGCTGAGTTTGGTTTAGTTCGTCGATTAGAGTCGGAAGCTTTTGAATTTCTGCTAGTACATTAGCAGTATTAGCGTTCACTTTAAGTTGAACGTAAAGCGCGAAAGGCCCAGCTTCAGGCAAAATAGCACTTTGAACGTTAGGCTGCTCATTTGAAACATTAAGCATAGATTATTCCTTCCAGTTTTAGCTTCTAAGTATAATTGTGAATGGGACAAATGTTTTGATGAGAATCAGTCTTCGAGCTCAACCACTTTAAAGCAATCCCTTGCAGCATGGCTATTGGTTAGATAAAGCGCTAACCACAGCAGCAACAATAGGGTGATGCCATTTGACCAACGGAACCATCCGTTATCCAAATAGATTAAATAAATCGTATGGGAGCCCTGTGCCAAGATAGCCATCATGGTAACCCAACGTCCCCATGACACGACTTTGTTAAGGCGCTTTCTATCTGGCGATCTTAGCCCAAATAACCACATCAGCAGCAAACTAGGCACACTCAACGCGATCCCGACATAAAACATCTGATGGTCTGGGTAGATTATCTCAAGAATATCGGTTCCCGATTCTCGGCTTGCGCCTGCAACAATGAAAACGACCAAGGCTTTCGCAAGAAACAACCAACCTAGCCAGAGCAAGATTGGAGCTTTCAAAAAGCCGTGCTTGTCGTATTGTTCTATGGAGTACCGCACAAATCTCACTTTCACTTATTTTCAAACCAACACTTTAACGCAAATCATTCATACTTAACTAGCTTTGCGTTATCTTAGTAGCCAATCCGTTTTAATTGTCGAACTCAGTATGAAAAACAAAACTAATACGCCCTCTGTTGAATCTCAACAGGAAGCACTGAAGATAGCCAAAGCGACTCAAAAGCCAGCTCAAACCAAAGAACAAACTAAACTGATTGCTCAGGGTATCGAGAAAGGCATCGCACTGTACAAGAAACAGCAAAAAGAACGCAGCCGCCAAGCCGATAAAGCGAAGAAGCGCGTACAGAAAGAAAAACAGACTCAACAAGCTAATCAACACCAAGAAGACACGATCGAAACAAGTGTTGAAACACCATCAAATCACGCCACTAAACTGCCGTGGTTACTACTGTTCGCAAGCTGGGTAGGCTTCGCGATTTATTTGATGCAATAGCAGGGTAAACGTATGAAAAAGGAATTAGTCGCTTTGGCTATGAGTGGCATGTTACTCGGGTGTACCAAACCCACATCAACGCCTCATAGTAAAGCGGACAAGGTACAAATGGATTACCACGGCCTGATTAACATCGAGCAGTGTGAGTATAAAGGGGAAATCACTGGCAGCGAAGGTCATTGGTACAGCTACTTGTTCTTTCCCAATGACACCCTGATTCAAGGTGCGATGAATGAGCTTAAATCGAATGCCATTGAGCTAGGCGCAGACACCGTCATCTTTACCCTACCCCAAGATTTCAGCACTTCCGTGACTATGCTTGGTACCGCCTACCTGTGCGAGTAAGCAACTAAAGCGGCATATCGATATGCTTTGATTTTATGACACCCAAAAGAAAGCCAGCTTTCGCTGGCTTATGCACTAAATCCAAGGCTTGTTGCTATATCGCCTTTACGCTGGATAACCCATTGACTGTCAAATGGCCCCCAGTCGGATAACTGGTAATAGCCATCATTATGACGTCGCCCATCTTGAACAAACATAAGTTCGATACCGATCCCCGGTAACGCCTTGAGTACATCTTGAATAGTACGACGAGGCCACCCCGTTTTTTCGATGAGTTTAGGCACATTTGGCCTATCAAGGCTTTCCACTAACAATGCTAAATATAGCCGCCTTGCAAAAACAGGACTCAACTCCATTGACACCTCCTATATATGTGCAGCTCAATTATTTCTTTTTTCGCTGACAACATGTTGAGGCTGATCAATAAGTCTCCAATAGTGACATTTTCTTACGCTTTTTTTTCACTCTATGAAATATTCATCACTCTATTTTGTCTGAGTTGCTGCTTCCTGATAGGATTCAACTCATAACAATGAAATAAAATCACTCAAAGGAAGAATAATGACTATCACCATGTTTGGTATCCCAAATTGCGACACCATTAAAAAAGCAAAGAAATGGCTCGAAGCTGAAGGTATCGAGTTCGAATTTCACGATTATCGCAAACAAGGCATCACAGAAGAGCTAGTAACAAGCTTCTGCTCTGAGCTAGGTTGGGATCTTGTGCTAAACAAACGTGGTACGACTTATCGCCAACTTTCTCAAGAACAGAAAGACACCCTAACAGAAGAAAAAGCGGTGACTTTGCTAGTTGAACAACCTGCCATGATCAAGCGCCCAATCTTAAAAGTCGAAGGTAAGCTTCACATCGGATTTAAAGCCGACCAATACGCGGCTATTT
Organism: Vibrio sp. 10N.261.52.C2; assembly: GCF_041471425.1. NCBI lineage: Bacteria > Pseudomonadati > Pseudomonadota > Gammaproteobacteria > Vibrionales > Vibrionaceae > Vibrio > Vibrio sp. 10N.261.52.C2. The sequence continues at coordinate 64,548 of NZ_JBFROH010000021.1, forward strand.
TTGCTTAGATCGTTGTATTTACATAGACAGACAACTGGACGTTGATCATTGAATCAGCTTCTAAAAATTAATGACTAGACGTTTTATTTAAACAAGGAATTCAAGGATGACAGATAGCCCAACTTTGGCTCTGGCAAAAGACCTAATCAGCCGTCAATCGGTAACACCAGAAGATGCAGGCTGCCAAGACCTGATGATTGAACGCTTAAAAGCACTCGGTTTTGAAATCGAAGTGATGGTATTTGAAGATACGACCAACTTCTGGGCTCGTCGTGGTACTGAAGCGCCTCTGTTTGCTTTTGCTGGTCACACTGATGTGGTACCTGCAGGCCCAATCGAACAGTGGAACACTAAGCCATTCGAACCGACTATCGTAGACGGTTTCCTACATGGCCGTGGCGCTGCTGATATGAAAGGCTCTCTGGCTTCAATGATTGTTGCCGTCGAGCAGTTCATTGCCAAACACCCAGACCACACAGGCTCAATTGGTTTCCTGATCACTTCAGATGAGGAAGGTCCTTTCATCAACGGTACTGTACGTGTTGTTGAAGCATTAATGGCGCGCGGTGAAAACATCGATATGTGTATCGTTGGTGAACCATCGAGCACTGAGTTCGTGGGTGATGTCGTGAAGAACGGCCGTCGTGGCTCTATCACTGGCGACCTAACGATTAAAGGCACACAAGGTCATGTTGCCTACCCTCACCTAGCAAACAACCCAGTACACAGCTCTCTGCTTGCTATTAATGAGCTAGCAACAACTGAGTGGGATAAAGGTAATGATTACTTCCCGCCAACCAGTTTCCAAATTCCAAATGTGAGTGCGGGTACTGGTGCTTCAAACGTGATCCCTGGTGAGTTTAATGTTCAGTTTAACCTACGCTTTAGTACAGAGTTAAGCAACGACATCATCGTTGAGCGCATCACAACGACACTCGACAAGTATGATTTCGAATACGACCTAAGATGGACATTCAATGGCGACCCGTTCTTAACAGACGCAGGTTCACTGCTTGATGCTATTGTTGATGCAGTGGGTCACGTCAATGATGTGAAACCAGCACTGCTAACGACTGGCGGTACATCTGATGGTCGCTTTATTGCACGTATGGGCGGACAAGTGGTTGAACTAGGCCCTGTGAATGCAACGATTCACAAGGTTAACGAATGCGTGAAGGTAGCCGATTTAGAAAAGCTAACTGACATGTACGAAAGAACATTAGTGAACCTATTCGCTAAATAGTCTTTCATCAGCGATTCATAGCATCCAATTATTGAGAGACTCGTTATGACACCAGAGCAGCTTACCGGACAATCAGATTCTCATCTAGAGCCTAGCCTGATCGGCACCAAGACCTTCTTGGTCCACAGTGAGGTTAAGAATGACCTGAATAATTTGATTGAAGCTGCTCAGCTCGCTGGTTTTAAAATGGAGATTGCCAGTGGCTTTCGCGACTATGAAAGGCAATCTCTGATTTGGAACCGTAAGTTTTCTGGCGAAGCTCCGATATTAGATTCAGAAAGCCAACCTCTTGATGCTTCAAAACTGACCGAACAACAAAAGCTATCGGCTATCCTGAGATGGTCTGCGCTTCCCGGCGCGAGTCGTCATCATTGGGGTTGTGACTTCGATGTCTTTGCTCGTAACCACTTACCTGAAGGCATACATCTGCAATTAGAACCATGGGAATACCTTACTGGCCACCAGCAATCGTTTTACCAATGGCTATCAGTTCATGCTGCACAATTTGGTTTCTTCTTTCCTTACAGCCAAGATTTGGGTGGTGTGGCGATCGAACCATGGCATATCAGCCATCGCAAAGTATCGGAGTCGTGTTTATCACAGTTATCTCCGACTTTACTTGGCAAGCAACTCCAATCTAAGCCAGTATTAGGGTATGAGATTATTATGGAGCAGCTAGACGAGATCTATGCACGCTTCGTAGCGAATATCAGTCATTAGGAGCGCTTATGTTGGAGTGGCTTACAAACCCTTGGGTTATCATCATCATCGTAGTTAGCGTTGTTGTGGGTAACATCGCAGCGCTCAAACAGACAGCCAATATGGATCTGACGGGGCGTGGTAAAACTGAGCGAGATTTAGATAAGCTCAATCGCTCGGATAAACTTAACCAAGAGAAAGCTGAAAAAGAAGAATCCAAAGACAATAAAGACGCATAGCCTTTTGCTTTGGCTAATCAGCTTGATTGACCAATGTAGCCTGATGACAACGAATACAATAAAAAAGAGGACGCTTTTGCGAGTATATAGTAAAAAGTAT
>NZ_JBFROH010000022.1:0-52278 GCF_041471425.1 Vibrio sp. 10N.261.52.C2
TTTACTTTAATTGGTATTATTCGCTTGAACAAGCATTCTGGTATATAAACATTTACCTAACCTTTAAATGTTAAGCGACCGAGATAAATGACCGCACCTACTACTATGACGTTCTTCGAACGTTTTGAAACCGATATCCTTTCAGGCAAAAAGACCATTACTATTCGCGATGAATCTGAGCGCGATTACCAGCCGGGCAGTGTTGTAGAAGTATCCACGCTAGAGCAGGGACGTGTATTCTGTAATCTTAAGATCATTAGCGTTGAACCAATCCTGTTTGATGACTTAGGTGAGTTCCATGCTCAGCAAGAGAACATGTCGCTGCAAGTTCTGAAAGATGTGATTCAAGACATCTACCCAGGTATTTCTCAGCTGTATGTTGTCTCTTATGAGTTGGTAGCTTAAGCCAGATTGGATTAGATTGACTAGCTAGGGATGGCGGTTTATGAGTAATAACCAGCAGACACTACTTCAGCTTTACTGTCGTGAACAGCAAGACCAAACGTTACTGTCTAAGAATGACCTTGATAGTGAACTGAGCGAGAGTGCCGATTATTTAAAGTGGTGCGAGAGCAAAAGAAACTTTGTTGAAGAAGATGTCTTAGGGCGTACTTGGGTAAAAAGTTGCCCAGCAGGGTATATTACTGAGGTTCACTTTCATTCGGATGGCAGTCTAACGGAATACCGCTTGTTTGATCGGTTTGAAACTCAAGGTCATTGGCTGTTGAAAAGCGGGTTGCTGCAAGTTGAAATCAGTAAAGGTGACAATCGTTACCAGTTTGATGCGGTTGCGTGTAAAGACTTGAATATCCACTCGGCGGTGGAATATAAAAACCAAGAGCTTCACTCCTACCTTAAGCTTGTTCAGGTGGAAGCTAGTTAACTCGGATTTGACTCATCAAGCTCCAAAAGCAAAAAAGCTAACGTCAAACGTTAGCTTTTTTCATTTCGATCGAACCTTGATTGGCTACTTAGGCTTGGCAGCCCTTATGCGTGATAGTTTTCAAGTTCCTTGTACAGTTCTGAATCTACGTCGTCAGTAGAGCAAACTGTCAATAGGTCTTCAATAAAACACTTGAGAGCGCGAGCTTCGATGCGTCGAATACCCTGTTGCTGCTCTTCAGTCAGGTAACCGTAGATAGTCGCCGCGCCAAAATCACCAAAGATCATTTGACCTTGTTCATTAACCAAGGTGTTGTGCGCATACAAGTCACCGTGGCAAACCTTGTTGTCATGCAGGTGATTAAATACATCAATCATTTGAGTAACGATGTTGTCGATTTGCGCGATTGGAAGTTCGAAACCTTCTGGGAAAGTATCACGCGTGCAAGTATCGAGTGTCGGTGGCAAGCCTAGGTTGTAATGGCAGCTTGGGATAAGCTCCATCACCAACGCAAGGTAATCTTGTTCGTCCACTTGCGCGATAGACTTCACTAAGTTGCTATGGTGACCAGCTTGAAGACACGCTTCTAGTTCATCATGTGGGTAACCGTCGCTTGTCACTTCGCCTTTGAATACTTTAACCGCCACTTCCTGAGGGAAATCAAAATCACTGTTTAACCAATTAGCATGAGATATCACGCCTGATGCACCTTGACCAAGCACTTGATTCAATGAGTAGCATTGCGAGCTTACTGCAGGCACGCTATCTAAGCTGCTCGGGTGTTTGCAAAATGGATTGCCCGCAAAGGCTAACCAAGCAAGTTTTGGTAGCTTAATAAGGAACTCAGGGAATTCAGTCAGTTGGTTTGCAGACAAGCGGACCAGTTCGAGGTTGGATAGGTCTTCCATACTCTCAGGTAAAGCGCGAAGCTGGTTGCCTGCGAGTGCTAGCTTTTGCAGTCTTGGTCTTTCACCCAGTGAGTTAGGCAGAACTTCGATGGCATTATCTGTCAGAATTAACCAGCGCAATTGAGCGGGTAGGGACTCTTCACTCACTGTTTTGATTTGGTTGGTCTTGAAACCGATCATTTCAAGCTTAGGAAGTGACCCAAGAACATCAGGAAGGTGCGTAAATAGGTTATTCGACGCAAAGATAATACGTAGATTAGTTAGCTGTGTTAACTCTTGTGGAAGCTCCGATAACTGATTCCCTGAAAGATCCAGAATCTCTAGCGAATCGGAGAGCTCTAAGATCTCTAATGGAAACTCGGTGAGACCTTCTGACAGTTTTAAGCGCTTAATACCTTTTAGTTGCCCTGATTTTAATTGTTCTAGAGTATGCAAACCTTAGCCTTATGAATAGATGTTCGAGGCGCGTAGTGTACTTGTCTCAAGTGAGAAAGGCGAGCACCGGAACGATGCTCGTTTAACTAAGCTTAGCGAATGAATTTACGAAGCTTAAAGTTGTATGTGATTTTGGCTTACGCCAACCTCCTCAACAAAATCGGTATCATGACTGACTAGGATGAACGCACCTTGATAGTCACGTAAAGCCGACGCCAATATTTGCTTTGAGTCGATGTCTAGGTGATTGTCTGGTTCATCGAGCAGCAGTAATGGCGAATCCTGTTTATGGCTGACGATCAACATCGCCAGTTTCATTTTCTCTCCACCACTGAGGTGATCGACTTTTCGATATACCGAGTCACGCCTGAATCCAATTCCCGCTAGCAGTGTTCGCGCGTCGCTCTCTGTTAATACAAAGCTATGCGTTATTAAACTATCGAACATCGTATCGTTGGTGTCTAACAGGCCAAAGTGTTGATCCAAATAGACGGTCGCCCCTAAGCGCTTAATCGAGCCTTTATAATTGGCGTGTTGACCGTGAATCGCTTTTAACAGTGTCGACTTTCCACACCCGTTAGCACCGGTTAGATAACACCGTTCCCCTTGTGATAAAGAGAAACTGATTGGCGCACCAGAGCCGTAAATAAGGCGGCAGTTTTCAACGGTTAACAAAGAGCTCTTTTTACTGTTATTACTCTGTTGTAGATACAAGGCCTGTGGTTTTAGTTGTTCCTTTTGTTCTTTAAGAGATTGAAGCTTATGTTGGTTTTGGTCCTTTAAGTTCTTTTGACTAGTGGCTGATGCTCCTTGCGTTCGTCCTGCTTTATCTTTCATCGCATCCAATAATATCTTGGGTTGGCTACCGGACTTTCTGAGTCGATTACCTTGAGACTCACGTTGCTGTGCTTTTTCCTTATTAGCTTGAGCTTGGCGCTCCAGTCGTTTCTTTTCGGATTGGTGATGTGCAATCTGTTTATCTAGTGCATCGGCCTGATTCGACATTTGTTTGAAGTAGTCATCGTAGTTTCCTTTATAGAAACGTAACCCCAAACTGTTGAGATGGTAGATACCTTCCATTTGTCTCAATAAGCTTCGATCATGGCTGACGACAAGTACCTTACCTTCAAACAACTGGCATTGTTCTAGTAGCCAATTGCGTCCGTCGTTATCCAAATGGTTCGAAGGCTCATCGAGGATCAGTATGTCGTTATTTGATACGAATAGCTGATGAAGCTGTAACAGGGCGAGTTGCCCACCACTCAAAGAGCAACAAAGTGTGTTCAAATCACGAGTGATCTTTAATGTACCTAGCAACTGCTGGGTACGCGCCTCCAAATCCCAATCATCGCCAACGATATTGAAGTGCTGCAGTTCACAGCTACCTTGTTCTATGGCGCTTAACGCTTCTAACTTTTCGGTGAGTCCTAAGAAGTCAGCGATGGTGATGTTGGTATCCAGTAGCGTTGATGGTAACTGAGAGTAAAAGCCGATTGAACCTTGGCGCGAAACACTGCCCGTTGTGGGCTGTTTTTGTCCAACGAGCAACGAAAGTAACAATGACTTTCCAGCCCCATTTCTTCCGACTAGGCCTGTGAGGCGAGTGCTCAAATTAAAGGTGATGTTTTTGAATAACCACTCACCAGTATCGAGTTGGAATGAGAGATTATTGGCTAATATAGTCGGCATAGAAATACCTCCCTTTACGTGTAAACGAGTAAAAGGGGTGAGGCGCTTTTCTGTGCAAGCTCCTGCTGGATGCTAACAACAGATCGCCAAAGGCGTTACTTAGATAGATTACCAATGAAAGAGAGAAAGCGGTATTGAGATGGTTCCTGTCTTTGAGGTACTGATCTTAAAGATGTTTGTTTGTCAAAAAACGGATCTTTAAGAGCTTGATTTGTCGCGAAAATAGATGATGAAGTAACGCCCACTAACCCCGAGTGTCCAAATGATTTTTATAAAAATAAATCGGATGTCAGGATGTTAGTACTTCATTATGGCGTTATTCTCTTTTGAAATGATGGTGGGATGGTACTGAAAGAAAGTACTCTGAGTCAATATGTTGAGGTGATTAAATTGTGTTCAAATAATTAAAGCGCCTTTGTGGCGCTTTAGTGATCATTATTGGAAATCAGTTGAGTCTAGAACTTATATCTTTGGGTTTAGAGCTTAGAGCTTAGAGCCTTGGGCTTAAAGCTAAAGCTACTTGGTTTGCCCACCAACGGCGCGCCAACACATATCAAAGCTATCGTTGATGTACTTCGATGTTTGCTCTGGTGGAGACTCGCTTTGTTCAATCAGCCAGTTTGCACAAATCAGAAAGTGGCTATGAATGAAGTGTCTAACAAGGTTAATGTCCAACACCATCAATTCACCATCTTGTTGCCCTTTCAAAATGATCTCGTCTAGCGATGCGAACATCTGTGAAACAATCACTTCTCGAGTTTGAGTCGTTGGGTCGAAATGAACATTGGTGAAGAACTTCATCGCAACCGGATTCTCTAATGCCCACTCAATTCCTGTGATCCACATGAACTTAAAGGTTTGGTAGCGATCTTCTACAGCCACATCAGTGTGCGGTTGAAGGGTCGAGAATAGCTCTAGCTTCAGCTCGCGAAACAGTTCATCAATCAATAGAGATTTATTCTCGAAGTGGTGGAACAACGTCGCTTTTGCCACGCCGGCTGTTTTCGCTATTTGTCCGGTAGATGTGCCCTCTAGCCCTTGTTGAGAGAAGAGCAGGAGTGCAGCATCTAGGATTTTTTGTCTTTTGGTGATCATCTATTGAGTACTTTGAACATCAGTTTCTTGATTGGGTTGTTGTAAGGAGGATGCATTAACTTGGTGAAGTTGATTTTTCCTCTACTTAGAACGGTTTTGGCATGGCTAAGGGTCTTGAAGCCCTCAATGCCGTGATAGTGTCCCATGCCTGAAGGGCCGATGCCACCGAATGGTGCGTCTTCTGCAGCCACATGCACCAAAGAATCATTAATACACACGCCGCCAGAGTGCGTGTCTGATAAAAGCTTGTCTTGGGTTTCTTTATTATGGCTCATTAGGTACAGAGCCAGTGGGCGTTCTCTCTCTGTGATGTAATTGATTGCTTCTTCGATGGAATCATAAGGCACGATAGGCAAAACAGGACCAAACAGCTCTTCTTGCATCGCGAGCATCTCATCGTTCACTTCGGTGAGAAGGTGCGGCGTCATTCTGTGGTTTACATCGTCTTGTGCTTGTTCGGTTACCGTGTGAATAACCGCGCCTTTGGCTTGTGCGTCTTCAATGACACCTTTCAAGCGATTGTATTGGCGCATGTTGATCACTGAGGTTAAGTCTTTGCTCTCAATACCGGCTTTATAAAGCTTCTTGAAATAACGCTTATAGGCTGTGATGAACTCGTCTGATTTTTCTCGCGGCAATAAGATGTAATCAGGCGCTACACATATCTGGCCAGCGTTTAGACTCTTGGCAAACAAGATACGTTCAACAGCGTCAGCTACATCAAAGTCAGGGGCAATGATGGTTGGAGATTTGCCGCCTAATTCCAAGGTAACTGGTGTTAAGTTGTTAGCCGCTGCTCTCATAACGTGTTTACCCACAGCGGTTGAGCCTGTGAAAAGGATATGGTCAAACGGCAGTTGGCTAAATTTAGCGGAAACGTCAGCTTCGCCTTCGATAATCGCAACCTGATCTTCACTAAAGCCTTCGGCCAACATCGCTTTTAAAACTCGGTTGGTCGCTGGAGTAAACTCCGACATCTTGAGCATCGCCGTGTTGCCCGCTGCTAACGCTGTGATCAGAGGGCCTAAAGAGAGCATGACTGGGAAGTTCCAAGGCACGATGATACCAACCACACCTACTGGCTGATAATGCACAGTAATCTTGGCTGGTGTTAGCATCAAGCCGGCTTTTCGACGTGAAGGCTTCAACCACTTCTTCAGGTTTTTATCACTGTAATTGATCTGGTGTAGGGAAGGGGTGATGTCAGCAATTAAGCTGTCGTGCTCTGCTCGATGGCCATAATCTTCTGATACCGCTTCAATTAACTGCTCTTGGTAGCGCATTAATAGTTTTTTCAAGACTGAGAGATCATTTCGTCTCTGATCAAGTGTTGGATTAACGTTGTTACGGTAGTGATCTTGTTGTCGGTTGAATATTTGATCCATGTCGTTGGTGCTCGACGTGTTTGGTTCAAGGTCTAGATTATGGCTCATAGTATCCCCTAAATTCGAAGGCTGACCGATTGGTTGGTCAGTTAAAATTACAAGAAGATTGAACCGAATACAAGATATGCGCGAGAAAAGTTCAAAAATTGAGCGGTTACAACATTGAAGTGAGCGAGTTCTAGTAGGAAGAATGAAGTGTTTATCGGCATCGAATCGCGGGACACAAGCTGTGTTGGTGATAGCGAGAGTTCAGATTGTGAAGTGCTTATATTTGTCACAACTCTGACTTAACCTCACTCAATTTACTAAAAATCTTTTGGTTTCTGCACATTTTTTCTCCCTAATTTAATGTGAGAAATTGCTTTATATTTAATGCGCTTCAGCCTGTTTTTTACCCTAAAACCTTGTAATTCCTTACCTGTCATTTTAAGTCGATCTGTCGATAAAAAAACGTAATCGTCACCACAAATATCAATGGTTGGACTCGCTCTTAATAATATCGGTTAATGCAGCCAACAAATCGTTTTTGAACGCTTTTTGTTGGGTTATACCTCGCTATTCCAAAGAGGTATCTTCTGTCGATGGCCCTATAGTGTGAGGTCTCTAGAATTGGAAAATTCGGTTAATTTGGAACGCATCCGTGCTGAGTATAATGTAAAGCACTGGAGCCAAGGTTTTTATGGAATTGATGATAACGGTGAGGTGTATGTTTCACCGAGCGAGACGGATCATCAAGTCCCACTAAGTAAGATCGTAAAACAGTTAGAGCAAAGAAATATTGGTTTACCTGCTCTTGTGCGTTTTCCTCAAATAGTGCATCAACGTGTGCACAATATCTGTAACGCATTTAACCAAGCGATCGACGAATATCAGTACGACAATCGTTACCTACTTGTTTATCCGATTAAAGTTAACCAACAAAAAGAAGTGGTTGATGAGATCTTAGCGAGCCAAGCTCAATTAGAGCAAAAGCAGCTAGGACTAGAGGCGGGCAGCAAACCTGAACTATTAGCGGTACTGGCGTTGGCTCAAAAAGCGAGCTCTGTGATCGTGTGTAACGGTTACAAAGACAGAGAATACATCCGCCTTGCACTGATTGGCGAAAAGCTAGGCCACAAAGTCTTTATCGTTCTAGAGAAGTTGTCTGAGCTTGATCTTGTTCTTTCTGAAGCGAAAGCACTTGGCGTAAAACCTCGTTTGGGTTTACGTATTCGTCTTGCTTCTCAAGGTGCAGGTAAATGGCAAGCAAGTGGTGGTGAGAAGTCGAAATTCGGTTTGTCTGCATCACAAGTGCTTACTGTTATCGAACGCTTGAAAGCCGAAGACCAGCTGGATGTACTTGAACTCGTGCACTTCCACCTAGGTTCACAAATGGCAAACATTCGTGACGTGCGAAATGGCGTGAGTGAAGCGGCTCGTTTCTACTGTGAACTGCGTGATATTGGCGCTCAACTGAAGTTCTTAGATGTTGGTGGTGGCTTGGCAGTCGATTACGACGGCACGCGTAGCCAATCTTCAAACTCAATGAATTACGGCTTGCTTGAGTACGCTCGTAACATCGTGATGACAGTAGGGGATATTTGTAAACTCTACAATCAGCCACAACCTGTGATTATTTCGGAGTCTGGTCGCTCACTGACTGCGCACCATGCTGTGTTGATCACCAACGTGATTGGTACTGAAAGCTACTCACCGGAAGATATGGCTGCGCCAGAAGCAGACGCACCACTGTTGCTAAACAACATGTGGAAGAACTTCTTAGAGTTAGATGCAGGTAATGATGACCGTGCGTTGATTGAGATCTATAACGACACTCAGAGCGATATTGCAGAAGCGCACAACCAATTTGCGACCGGTATGCTGAATCTTCAGCATCGTGCTTGGGCAGAGCAAATGTCTTTGCGTATTAACTACGAGCTTAGCACTCGCATGAGCACAAAGAACCGTTACCACCGTCCAATTTTGGATGAGTTGAGCGAGCGTTTAGCGGACAAGTTCTTCGTGAACTTTTCACTATTCCAGTCATTGCCAGATGCTTGGGGTATTGATCAGGTGTTCCCTGTATTGCCACTGAGCGGTTTAGATAATGCGGATGAGCGTCGTGCTGTGGTGTTGGACATCACTTGTGACTCTGACGGTACGATTGACCAGTATGTTGATGGTCAAGGCATTGAAACAACATTGCCAGTGCCAGCGTGGAACCCAGATGAACCATACCTAATGGGCTTCTTCCTAGTAGGCGCGTACCAAGAGATCTTGGGCGATATGCATAACCTATTTGGTGATACGCACAGTGTTGTGGTGAATGTTGATGAAAGCGGAGAAGCGAACATTGACTACATCAACGAAGGCGACACAGTAGAAGACATGATGCGTTACGTTCATATCGATATGGACCTAATTCGTCAGAAGTACAAAGAATTGGTCACCGCGAAAGTACCAGCGCAAGAGCAGCAAAGCGTACTTGAAGAGTTAGAGCAAGGCTTGATGGGTTACACCTATCTTGAGGATTTTTAATGAACGATCTATTTACGAAACCAGATTACTCGTTGTACTCCAATGCGATGACGTTTATGCGTCGTCCATTGGTGCAAAACCCAATCGACAACGATGCTGATGTGGTTGTGTTGGGCGCGCCGTTAGATATGGCGACGTCTGGTCGTCCGGGTGCTCGTATGGGACCTGATGCGATTCGTCGTGCGTCAGTAAACTTGGCGTGGGAAGGTAAAAAATTCCCTTGGGACTTCAATGTATTTGAACACACCTCGGTCATTGATGCTGGCGACCTTGTGTTTGATTGCGGTGATGCAGAAGACCTAACTCAACGTTTAGAAGCAGCGGCTGATGCGATTCTAAACAGTGGTAAAACTCTGTTAGGTTTAGGTGGCGATCACTTCATTACACTGCCTTTGTTAAGAGCATATGGCAAGAAGTACGGTGAGATGGCTCTGATTCACTTCGACGCGCACACTGACACTTACAGTCAGGGTAGTCGTTACGATCACGGTACTATGTTCTACCATGCGCCAAATGAAGGTTTAATTTCGCCTGAACATTCAGTGCAAATTGGTATTCGTACAGAGTACAAGCAGGAAGGGCACGGCTTTAACGTTATTAACGCGATGCAAGCGAACGACATGAGCGTGGACGATATCATTGCTCAAGTGAAAGGTATTGTTGGTAATAAGCCAGTGTACTTAACGTTTGATATCGATTGTCTGGATCCTGCTTTTGCTCCGGGTACCGGCACACCAGTATGTGGTGGTTTGAACTCAGATAAAGTGCTCAAAATCATCCGTGGCTTACAGGGTATCAACATGGTTGGTATGGACGTTGTAGAAGTGTCTCCTGCCTATGACCAAAGCGAAATTACGGCATTGGCTGGTGCGACGATTGCTCTCGAGCTGCTTTACGTCTGGACTGCAAATCGCCTTGCTAAATAGTTGTGTGTCATTGCTAACAGCATAACGCTATATACTGATTTTAAAGCCCACTAAGGTTCAACTTAGTGGGCTTTTTTTGGATACCTCGAAATATCCATTTGCAACTTCTACTCATTGTCCCTGCATACCCATTCAATACTCTAATTGTTGTATATGTAATTGACGCCATATACGGTGTTTGAACAGTTTCTCATCAGCTTTATGCTGCACCTTGTCTCAAATATGGGATTTAGTTCTTCTTTGGGGTTTAGGTATATATCGACCCTATCAATCGCCCATAAATCCTAATGATTTATCAACTTTATTACTGTATATATTTATAAAAATTTGAGGTGTAATTAAGATATGCTTTTTATTGCATATTAATCAACACCCTATAAACTTTTGCTTAGTCCATGAACAAACTAAAGTGAATGCCTAGATTTGTGAAAAGAAGTCACTTCGCACAGACATGACATTTCGGATAATGAAGACTAGGCTTAAGGTTAAGTAAACTATAAAAAAAACAGGCGAAACAGAACTGACTCATCACATACATCAGTCTATGTAATTGATTGTTAATGCAGAGAATAAGTTCTGAATATAATTTAAGCCTGAAACCGTTATTACTATCATTTTCACGATGTTGGGCAATACAGCATTTTGTGACCTCGGGGGATATATGAGTATTGAAGTTTCGCGCCAAGCTGCAGTTGTAGAGGTAGTGAGTGGAGAAGTCATTGCAGTTAAGTCTGACGGAAGCGCACGGAAAATTTCAGCTGGAGATATTATTCGTGAAAACGAGATTGTTATCACTGCCAACCAAGCAGAGCTTGTATTAGGTACCCCAAACGGTGTCACTGAGGTGGCAAGCAATTGCGTTGGCTGTGTTGATCAAGATTTAGCGTGGGCTGATGCTCCGATCGCTGGAGAAGTTAATTTTGATTTACAGCAAGCCGATGCGGGAGATTTTGATGATGAATTTGCTGCTATCCAAGAAGCCATTTTAGGTGGTGCCGATCCGACTCAAATCTTAGAGGCAACAGCGGCTGGTGGCGGACTAGGCTCTGCAAATGCCGGCTTTGTGACGATTGACTATAACTACACTGAAACTCATCCATCGACTTTCTTTGAGACCGCTGGTCTAGCAGAACAAACTGTTGATGAAGACAGAGAAGAATTCAGATCTATCACTCGTTCATCAGGTGGTCAATCAATCAGTGAAACACTGACTGAAGGCTCCATATCTGGCAATACTTATCCCCAATCTATAACAACCACAGAAACGATTATTGCTGGTAGTTTAGCTCTCGCTCCTGACTCTTTCGTACCAGAAACGCTATCCCTCGCTTCACTGCTTAGTGAATTAAACAGCGACATTACTTCAAGTGGCCAGCCCGTCACCTTCACGTATGACGCGGCGACTAATTCTATCATTGGTGTTCAAGGTACCGACGAAGTATTACGTATCGACATTGATGCCGTCAGTGTTGGCAATAACATTGAGCTTTCTCTAACCACAACGATTTCTCAACCGATTGATCATGTACCGTCTGTTGGCGGTGGTCAGGTTTCTTATACAGGCGATCAAATTAACATCACTTTTGATATTCAAGGTGAAGACTCCGCCGGAAACCCATTAGCAACACCAATCAATGCGCAAGTCGCCGTGGTTGATGGGATAGATCCGTCAGCTGAAAGTGTCAATATCACTAACGTTGAAACTAGCAGCGCGGCAATCGAAGGAACGTTCTCCAATATTGGTAGTGATAATCTTCAATCAGTCGTATTTGATGCAAGTGCACTCGACCAGTTTGATGGGTTGCTCAGTGACAATCAAAACACGCTTGCGAGACTGTCTGACGATGGAACAACGATTACTCTGTCCATCCAAGGTCGAGGTGAGGTTGTTCTCACTATCTCTCTAGATACCGATGGCACCTATAAATTCGAGCAGTCTAATCCGATAGAACAAGTGGGTACCGATTCACTGACGTTCGCTTTGCCAATCACGATTACCGATTTTGACCAAGATGTTGTAACCAATACGATCAACATTGCCATTACTGATGGCGATAGCCCTGTTATCACTAATGTTGACAGTATTGATGTTGATGAAGCGGGTATTGTTGGCGGCTCACAAGAGGGCACGGCGCCAGTGTCTGGCACTGGCAGTATCACCGCGGACATTTTTGAAAGTGACATCATTGACCATTATGAACTTGAACCTGCAGAATTTAATACTGGTGGCAGCTTGGTTTCAAATGGCGAGGCTGTGCTACTTGAGTTGATTGATGAAACCAACGGTGTAAGAACTTACGAAGGTTATGTTGAGGTCAATGGTTCGAGAATTACGGTCTTTGACGTTAAAATTGATAGCCCTTCATTGGGGAGCTACGAATTTAATCTGTATGAAGACCTTTCACATCAAGGCGCTGAAGATACGCTGCTAACTTTTGCATTGCCAATTTATGCTGTTGATGCCGATGGCGACCGTTCTGCACTGTCTGGAGGCTCTAGTACACCAGAAGCCGCTGAGATCCTCGTTAATGTTAAAGACGATGTACCAGTGATGACAGCACCTACAGGGGAAACAGTTGTCGATGAGGATGACCTCACTGGTATTGGTTCCGATCAATCTGAAGACACCATTATTAATGGATTATTCACGGTTGATGAAGGCGCCGATGGTGTTGCGAAGTATGAACTGGTTGATGAAGATTTGGTTCTGACTGGCTTAACCTCTGATGGAGAAAGTCTAGAGTGGCAAGCTGTTTCACAAAACGGCACAACATTTACTTATGTTGCTCAAACTGCAACGAGTAATGAAGCGGTGTTCGAGATTATTTTCGATACCTCAGATAACAGTTATCAATTCGAACTGTTTAAACCAATTAAGCACCCTGGTGGCGCGGCTGAAAACACCATTGACCTTAATTTCTCTGTTGTGGCTGAAGATTCCGACCAAGATAAATCGAATGCGGTCGATCTGCAGATCACGGTGACGGATGATGTGCCAACCATCACTGATACGACTGTTGCGAGTACGTTTGTCGTTGATGAAGATGATTTAGGCACTGTTGTCGCTCAGGCGACAGGCTCGTTTGTTACCACAGAAGGTGCTGACCAAGCTGAGGTTTACGAACTACGCAATATCTCAACGCTGGAAGCGACGCTATCGTCGGGCAATGAAGGTATTAAGATCACTGAGATCACAGGTGCCGCTAACACGACCACCTACCAAGGCGCAACTGACGCGAGCGGGACGCCAATCTTCACATTAGTACTGACTGATGATGGTGCTTACACGTTTACCTTGCTTGGTCCTCTCAATCACGCTACGACACCGAGCAACCTCGATACATTAACCATACCGTTTGATGTTGTTGTTGTTGATCGTGATGGGGATGATTCTAACCAATATGTATTGCCAATCGAGGTGCTTGATGGTGCGCCAGTAATGACGGCGCCGACTGGTGAAATGGTTGTCGATGAAGACGATCTTACTGGTATTGGTTCAGATCAATCTGAAGGTACCATTATTAATGGGTTATTCACGGTTGATGAAGGCGCCGATGGCGTCGTGAAGTATGAGTTGGTCGATGAAGATTTGGTTCTGACTGGCTTAACCTCTGATGGAGAAAGTTTAGAGTGGCAAGCTGTTTCACAAAGCGGCACAACATTTACTTACATTGCTCAAACAGCAACGAGTAATGAAGCGGTGTTCGAGATTATTTTCGATACCTCGGATAACAGCTATCAATTCGAACTGTTTAAACCAATTAAACACCCTGATGGCTCTGATGAAAACACGATTGACCTTAACTTCTCTGTTGTTGCAGAAGATTTCGACCAAGATAAATCGAATGCGATCGATCTGAAGATCACAGTGACGGATGATGTGCCAACCATCACTGATACGACGGTTGCGAGTACGTTTGTCGTTGATGAAGGCGATTTAGGCTCTGTTATCGCTCAGGCGGCAGGCTCGTTTGTTACCACGGAAGGTGCAGACCAAGTCGAGGTTTACGAACTACGCAATATCTCAACGCTGGAAGCGACGTTATCGTCGGGCAATGAAGGTATTAAGATCACTGAGATCACAGGTGCCGCTAACACGACCACCTACCAAGGGGCAACTGACCTAGGTGGAACGCCAATTTTTACACTAGTACTGACTGATGACGGTGCTTATACGTTTACCTTGCTTGGCCCTCTCAATCACGCTACGACACCAAATAACCTCGATACATTAACAATACCGTTTGATGTTGTTGCTGTTGATGGTGACGGCGATGATTCTAACCAATATGTATTGCCAATTGAGGTGCTCGATGATGCGCCAACTATCACTGATACGACTGTTGGGAGTACATTTGTCGTTGATGAAGATGATCTTGGGTCTGTTGTGTCTCAGGCGA
This sequence comes from Vibrio sp. 10N.261.52.C2, assembly GCF_041471425.1. Lineage (NCBI taxonomy): Bacteria > Pseudomonadati > Pseudomonadota > Gammaproteobacteria > Vibrionales > Vibrionaceae > Vibrio > Vibrio sp. 10N.261.52.C2. Next base: position 14,239 of record NZ_JBFROH010000022.1, read on the forward strand.
CAGGTGCATTTGTTACGACAGAAGGTGCTGACCTAGTAGAAGTTTACGAACTGCGTAATGTCTCAGCGCTTGAAGCGACATTAACCTCTGGAACTGAAGCTATTTCTATTACAGAAATCACAGGGGCGACTAACACAACGACCTATCAAGGTACGACGACAAGCGGGACTCCTGTCTTCACGCTCGCGCTAGCGAATGATGGCTCTTATACCTTTACGTTGTTAGGTCCTCTAAATCATCCTACAAGTCCGAATTCCAATACCTTAACGATTCCATTCGATGTCGTTGCGGTTGATGGCGATGGCGATGATTCTAACCAATATGTATTGCCAATCGAGGTGCTCGATGATACGCCAGTAATGACAGCGCCGACTGGTGACATGGTTGTCGATGAAGACGATCTTACTGGCATTGGTTCAGATCAATCTGAAGATACCATTATTAATGGGTTATTCACGGTTGATGAAGGTGCCGATGGTGTTGTGCAGTATGAACTGGTTGATGAAGATTTGGTTCTGACTGGCTTAACCTCTGATGGAGAAAGTTTAGAGTGGCAACCTGTTTCACAAAGCGGCACAACATTTACTTACGTTGCTCAAACAGCAGCGAGTAATGAAGCGGTGTTCGAAATTATTTTCGATACCTCAAACAACAGCTATCAGTTTGAACTGTTTAAACCTCTCAAGCACCCTGATGGTGCCGATGAAAACGTGATTAACCTTAATTTTTCTGTTGTTGCAGAAGATTTCGACCAAGATAAATCGAATGCGATCGATTTGAAGATCACGGTGACGGATGATGTGCCAACCATCACTGATACGACTATTGCTAGTACGTTTGTCGTTGATGAAGACGATTTAGGCTCTGTTGTCGCTCAGGCGACAGGATCGTTTGTTACCACGGAAGGTGCAGACCAAGTAGAGGCTTACGAACTACGTAATATCTCAACGCTAGAAGCGACGCTATCGTCGGGCAATGAAGGTATTAAGATCACTGAAATCACAGGTGCTGCTAACACGACCACCTACCAAGGTGCAACGGACTCAGGCGGAACGCCAATCTTCACATTAGTGCTGACTGATGACGGTGCTTATACGTTTACTTTACTTGGCCCTCTTAATCACGCTACGACACCAAATAACCTCGATACATTAACAATATCGTTTGATGTTGTAGCCGTTGATGGTGACGGCGATGATTCTAACCAATATGTATTGCCAATTGAGGTGCTCGATGATGCGCCAACTATCACTGATACGACTGTTGGGAGTACATTTGTCGTTGATGAAGATGATCTTGGGTCTGTGGTGTCTCAAGCAACAGGTGCATTTGTTACCACAGAAGGTGCTGACCTAGTAGAAGTTTACGAACTGCGTAATGTCTCAGCGCTTGAAGCGACATTAACCTCTGGAACTGAAGCGATTTCTATTACAGAAATCACCGGGGCGGCTAACACGACGACCTATCAAGGTACGACGACAAGCGGGACTCCTATCTTCACGCTCGCGCTAGCGAATGATGGCTCTTATACGTTTACGCTGTTAGGTCCTTTAAATCATCCAACAAGTCCGAATTCTAATACCTTAACGATTCCATTCGATGTCGTTGCGGTTGATGGCGATGGAGATGATTCTAATCAGTATGTATTGCCAATCGAGGTGCTCGATGATGTGCCTGTGATGACGGCGCCGACTGGTGACACCGTTGTCGATGAAGACGATCTTACTGGCATTGGTTCGGATCAATCTGAAGACACAATTATCAACGGGCTGTTCACGGTCGATGAAGGCGCCGATGGTGTTGTGAAGTATGAGTTGGTCGATGAAGATTTGGTTCTGACTGGCTTAACTTCTGATGGAGAAAGTTTAGAGTGGCAAGCTGTTTCACAAAGCGGCACAACATTTACTTACGTTGCTCAAACAGCAACGAGTAATGAAGCGGTGTTCGAAATTATTTTCGATACCTCAGATAACAGCTATCAATTCGAATTGTTTAAACCACTTAAGCACCTTGATGGCGCGGGTGAAAACGCGATTAACCTTAACTTCTCTGTTGTAGCTGAAGACTTCGACCAAGATAAATCGAATGCGATCGATTTGAAGATCACGGTGACGGATGATGTGCCAACCATCACTGATACGACTATTGCTAGTACGTTTGTCGTTGATGAAGACGATTTAGGCTCTGTTGTCGCTCAGGCGACAGGCTCGTTTGTTACCACGGAAGGTGCAGACCAAGTAGAGGTTTACGAACTGCGTAATATCTCAGCTCTTGAAGCGACATTGACCTCTGGAACTGAAGCGATTTCTATTACAGAAATCACAGGGGCGGCTAACACAACGACCTATCAAGGTACGACGACAAGTGGAACGCCAATCTTCACGTTGGGATTAGGTGATGATGGCTCTTATAGCTTTACGTTGTTAGGTCCTCTGAACCATCCAACAAGCCCGAACTCCAATACCTTAACGATTCCATTCGATGTCGTTGCCGTTGATGGTGATGGGGATGATTCTAACCAATATGTATTGCCAATCGAGGTGCTTGATGGTGCGCCAGTAATGACGGCGCCAACGGGTGAAGCGGTTGTCGATGAAGACGATCTTACTGGTATTGGTTCAGATCAATCTGAAGACACCATTATTAATGGACTATTCACGATTGATGAAGGTGCCGATGGCGTTGTGAAGTATGAGTTGGTTAATGAAAATTTAGTGATTGCGGGCTTAACCTCTGATGGAGAAAGCTTAGAGTGGCAAGCTGTGTCGCAAAGCGGCACAACATTTACTTACGTTGCTCAAACAGCAGCGAGTAATGAAGCGGTGTTCGAAATTATTTTCGATACCTCAGATAACAGCTATCAATTCGAATTGTTTAAACCACTTAAGCACCTTGATGGCGCGGGTGAAAACACGATTAACCTTAACTTCTCTGTTGTAGCTGAAGATTTCGACCAAGATAAATCGAATGCGATCGATCTGAAGATCACGGTGACGGATGATGTGCCAACCATCACTGATATTACTGTTGCGAGTACGTTTGTCGTTGATGAAGGCGATTTAGGCTCTATTGTCGCTCAGGCGGCAGGCTCGTTTGTTACCACGGAAGGTGCAGACCAAGTAGAGGTTTACGAACTACGCAATATCTCAACGCTGGAAGCGACGCTATCGTCGGGCAATGAAGGTATTAAGATCACTGAGATCACAGGTGCCGCTAACACGACTACCTACCAAGGGGCAACGGACCCAGGTGGAACGCCAATTTTTACACTAGTACTGACTGATGACGGTGCTTATACGTTTACCTTGCTTGGCCCTCTCAATCACGCTACGACACCAAATAACCTCGATACATTAACAATACCGTTTGATGTTGTTGCTGTTGATGGTGATGGCGATGATTCTAACCAATATGTATTGCCAATTGAGGTGCTCGATGATGCGCCAACGATCACTGATACGACGGTTGCGAGTACATTTGTCGTTGATGAAGACGATTTAGGTTCTGTTGTCGCTCAGGCGACAGGTGCATTTGTTACGACTGAAGGTGCAGACAAAGTTGAGGTTTACGAACTACGCAATATCTCAACTCTAGAAGCGACGCTATCGTCTGGCAATGAAGGTATTAAGATCACCGAGATCACAGGTGCTGCTAACACGACCACCTACCAAGGTGCAACTGACCCAGGCGGAACGCCAATTTTCACATTAGTGCTGACTGATGACGGTGCTTACACGTTTACCTTGCTTGGACCTCTCAATCACGCCACGACACCGAGCAACCTCGATACACTAACAATACCGTTTGATGTTGTTGCTGTTGATGGTGATGGTGATGATTCTAACCAATATGTATTGCCAATCGAGGTGCTAGACGATGCGCCAGTAATGAGTGCGCCAACCGGTGAAACGGTTGTCGATGAAGACGATCTTACTGGTATTGGTTCCGATCAATCTGAAGACACCATTATTAATGGACTGTTCTCGGTCGATGAAGGTGCCGATGGCGTTGTTAAGTATGAACTGGTTGATGAAGATTTGGTTCTGACTGGCTTAACCTCCGATGGAGAAAGCTTAGAATGGTTACCTGTTTCTGTATCTGGCAGTACGTTTACTTACGTTGCTCAGACAGGCACAGGTCAAGTGCCTGTTTTCGAGATTATTTTTGATACGTCAAACAACAGCTATCAGTTTGAACTGTTTAAACCTCTCAAGCACCCTGATGGTGCCGATGAAAACAACATCGAACTTGATTTTTCAATCATTGCTGAAGATTTTGACCAAGACCAATCAAACGCAATCGATCTGAAAATCACAGTAACCGATGATGTTCCGTTAGTGACAACTCAGTCTATCACTCGTATTGAAGGTCAGAATTACAATGGTTCTAAAGTCGATATGTTTGCCAATGCGACCGATGTGGGGGCTGATGGCGCGGTACTGAGTCGAATTGAAGGTATCTCAAGTAACGGGGCTGATATTGTTTTTCAACGAGGTAACAATACAGGCTTTAGCGATGGCTTGAATGTTCAAAGTGGACGTCGAACTATCCGTGTTTATGAGCAGACCGATGATGGCAATGGTGGTACTCAGGAAAGGCAGCTGGGTACTTTGCGTATCAACTCAAATGGCGAAATAGAATTTAGAGCTACCAATTATCTCGATCATGATGGTGACTCCATCGACTTCTCGATCAATGTGATTGCGACAGACAGTGATTTGGATACGTCATCTACGCCTTTGAACATCACGATTACGGATGAAGAGTCTTCAGCAATCTCGCTCAAGGTGACTACGTTTGAGGATGCGGGTAGAGACTCTACAATCCCTTACGCAACGGGCGATGCTCCAAACTTAGAGAATACCCAAGATAATCAAAGTGGGTTGCCTGATGCCCCTGCACAAGTTGCGTTACAGGTTAACCTGAAGGACCAAGATAACAACGAGTCCATCGGCCAACTGACGATCCAGAGTAGCAATCACAGAGGGACGTTCTATTACTTTGATGGCGTGGACTATCACAAACTAGTGGCAGAACCAAACGGTGATATCTTGTTTGGTCCTCCTGAAATGCAGCAGAGCTTTGCTCCAAGTACGAATCAACCATTAGACACCATCGCGACAATCGACAACTTGTTCTTTGTCCCAGACCAGAATTTTGGTTCTGGTGAAAATGGGGTTCGAATCAATTATGAGCTCGAAATTGATAATAATGGTTCACTAGACCATACCGTAAACTCAAACTTTAGAATTGAAATTGAAGCGGTTGCCGACATTGCGACTTGGGATGATGCGAATAGCACTTATCAATATCAAGTGAATGAAGATGAGGACAATGTGACGCTGCAGCTGAACGCAGAGTCTCAAGATAACAGCCGTACTGAAACCATTACTTATGAACTTGAGGCGATTCAGGGTGATGGGAAGTTTGAGCTGTTGGATCAAAATGGCAACCTGTTAACGCCCGTTAATGGTGTTTATGTCATCGCATCTGCAGATATCAATAGCACTGAAGTTAACCCAATCGACAACTTCTCTGGACAAATTGAGTTCAAAGCAACGGCAATTACGGAAGAAACACGCAACCCATATGATGATTCAGCCAACGGTGGGGTAGACAAAACGACCGCTCGCTCTGTAGAGCAAAACATCATTATCGATGTGACTGCTGACGCCGACCCTGGAAAACTCAGTGTGAGTCGCATTAGGATCAACGAAGACAACATTGATGATCCTGATTATCTAGGTCCTCTTGATAATAAGGACGCATTCACGTTAGACGAAGTTATCACCATGACGGGATCCGTTGATACTGATGGATCTGAAGAACTCTTCGTTCGTATTAACAATATTACTGAAGGCGCGGTGCTTAGTAGTACTGATAGCAATGTAACCATCAACACAGTGACTATCAATGGCATCGTTTACCAAGAGATTGCTTATGCTGACTTAGCGAAAATTGAAGTTACTCCGACTAAACACAGCAATGTTGATTTTACCTTTGACGTAACCGGTGTGGTTAAAGATACCGCGAACCTATCTACAGGGGCGCAAGTTGATGAAGAAATCCTAGGAACTAAAACGGTTAACGTTGAGGTTAAAGGTGTTGCAGATATTCCTTATGGCGGTACAAACGGTACGGCTTGGACAGCAATCACCGATGGCACAACATCTGGTGTTCAAACCACGATCCAAGAGAGCCAGAATGGAGACAACTATGCCGAGCTTGATTTCACGGTGTTGTCTGGTGAACGTAAACCTGATGATCTCGCGGATTCTCCTTTAACAGGAGATGGGTCTGAAGCAATCACTGTAATCCTTTCGGGTATCCCTGACGGGGTCATCCTCGAAGATGGCGATGGTACAGTGATTGACCTTAATTTTGTTGGTTATGAAACCGGTCCGGGTGGTAGCCCTGATCTGTCTAAACCTATCTACGAAGCTAACATCACTGACGCAGGTAAAACCTCAGGAATTCGCATCAGACCTGTCGATTCTTCAACTGAGAATATTCATATTCAGGGTAAAGTGATCGTGACTGAGAATGACGGTCATACGCTTACGTTTGACCAAGAAGTGCGCGTGCTTGTTATACCTAGAATCGACACATCAGCAACTTATGTCAATACGACTAACGGTGATGAAGATGCGGCTATCAACATTGATTGGCACCCCGAAGGTGCAGACTATATTGATTCTGATGAGCATTTCACTTCGATTACGATTTCCGGTATTCCATCGGGTGTCACACCTACCGTAAATGGTGATGTTACTGTTGTAAATGATGGTGCAGGTACGTTAACTATTACTCCTAAAGACGCTAGTCAAACACCGGAGCAATTTACTCAAATTGCATTAGCGAATAACTTCATTCAAATGACGCCCCCGGCTGATTCTAGTGCAGATTTTACGTTGACCACCGAACTTAAAATGGAAGAGCGAGATCATGAGTATACGCCTAGCGGCTTAGAGGATGAAGATGGTGGTTATGTCGAAGCCGATCCAGATATAACCGGAATCATTAACGTTCAAGTGCGACCTGTGGTTGAGCCTGAAGATGCGAGCAACAAGCTTATCGTCGATGATGTGCTGGGTACTGGAGCACTAGCAACCGTAGTTGCTGATGCAAACACTGGCGTGCTTAAGTTCACTACCAATAGCGATAATACATCGGTTACGGATGAGTTCGTCATTCGATATCAAGAAACAGATGCTTCGTCCGTTATCGAAGAAGTGGATCAGTTAGTTATTCAATTAACAAATGTGGACGACTCGGCTCTATCAGATGCTGTACTCAATCAACTGCTCGTTATTGGCGCTGCTTATGAAGGCAATGGGCGCTGGGTTGTAACGAATGAAGACATATTTAGCATAAGTGCACCGAACGGCCTTGTTCTTCCTTCAGGAAACAGCGGGGCTGGAGGGTTCAATGACATCAAGATGGACATCTTTAGTACGGTGATAGACCGAGGTGATGGTGCTGAGGTTGAGTCATCTACGGCCGCTCGTAGGGACGGAGAAGTCACTCTGTCATTCCCTCAAGTGGTGGCTGGGAGTACTAAGGTTGCAGCCGATATTGATATAACACCAGACAGTGTTGTTGATGCGATTGAGGACACCCAGTTAGATCTAGGTACGGCATTGAATGGTTTAATTACTTTCTCGGGCGAAGATGACTCAACTGATCAAGTGACCATCATTATTGATGACAGTGTGACCATTAATCCAGGAGCGGTGAACGAAGTCACCTTCCCAATTAGTTTATCGGGAAGCAGCGACCTAGACTTTGTTAATGGCAAATATGTATTCCAGACTACCGTCGATCAAGGGGTCTCGACCGACCTCTCTGGACTACTGCTTAACTTACCAGCCGACTACTCCGGCGACTTTAGGTTGCCGTTGACGATAGTAACTAAAGACGTATTGTCGGGGGATGAGAAAACTCTAGTGACAGAAGTAGTCATTAAAGTTGCTCCTGATGTTGAAGGTAACCCAGATATTGACGTTACTGTCGTTGGTTCGCTTGACGATTCGTTTAACCCTGTCGATACCGACGGTCAAGCAGGGCAAGATCCAGTCGGCTACGAAGATACCTATATCCAACTTGATTTCAGCTCGACCATTGATGACCAAGTAAGCGGAGTTGAAGGTGGTGACGAAAAATTCACCTCTATCACACTGACGTTAAATGACACGAGTGTTGGGGCTTTCTATACCAGCGCAGGGGTATCGCTTGGCACATCGGTGACCTTTAATGAAGCTGAGATTAATGCAGGCGCGTTGGATAATGTACTATTCCGACCGGCGTTAAATTACCCAACAGATAATGACGTAAATCAGGTGCAAGTGAATGTCAGCGGGACGATTACCGATACTGCTACATACAATGATGCAGCTTCGCCAACTGGCAGCGCGACTGATACCGATACTTTCTCTACCAATGTCAGTTTTGAAGTCGTTCCTGTGGTGGATGACGTGTCTGTCACTGGCCCGGGTAGCGATCCTGATGTTATCGAGATTACGGGTACTGAGGACCAGCTGATTTCTTTGTCGGGCACAGGGCCTGTATCGATTGCACTGACTGACCTTGATGGCTCAGAACAGTTTGTGTCGATTAAGTTTACAGATGTACCTGATGGCTTCCAGATGCGTGCAGATGCTGGTTCGGCATACACGGTGAAGAATAATGGTGGTGGTGAGTGGAGTGTTCAACTACCTCAAGCATCAGGGTTATCGTTCGACTTGAGTGAGATTTCGATTTTACCGCCTAAGGACTTCAGTGGTACGGCTGAATTTGGTGTTGCCGTATTTACTCAAGAATCTTTGTTGGGTGTGCCTACTGCAGCATCAAATCTGCCAAGCTTTAAGCTGCATGTGGTACCTGTGGGTGATGATGTTGATACTAATCCAACAGATTCTGTGACAGGTAACGAAGGTCAAAACATTGATATCGAAATCAATGCGACGATTTTGGATAAAGAGCTATCTGCAACGGGCAACGGCACTTATACCGAGAATGCACCAGAGACACTTCGAGTAGAAGTTGCGGGCGTTCCTCAAGATGCCTCTATCTATTATCCAGACGGCACAACCTTGGCTAGTTATGATCCAGTTACGCAGCTTTGGACACTTGATGTTCCTGCACAGTCGCTCGATAAGATCGTATTCAATTCAGGTGAACACAATAGCGATACGGGTAATGTATTAGGCATTAATGGCCCGCTGCAGATTACCGTTCGCTCTGTGGATACTGACGCTGATAACACCGAATATTTGGGGACGCCAACCAGCTTCGATGTTGATCTGGTGATTGATCCTATTAACGATCAACCGATCTTTGTGAACGTAACGAATATTGAAACATCGGAAGACATTAGTGTTGCTATCGACAACTTTAGTATCTACGACGTTGATGCTAACTTTGATAATCCAGACGCTCCGTATGTTCTTACGTTGCAAGTCGATCAAACACTTCCGGGAGCGCAAGGTGTGTTTGAGTTTACGAGCTCACCTGACGTGACGTTTGTATTGCAACCTGGTGGCTCATTGGTGATTACCGGTAAAGAAGCCGACATCAATACCGCATTGACTAATGGAGCCGTGACTTTCAAACCAGACCCAGACCAGAACTATCTCAACCAGAGTGGTTTAGTCACGATTAATGCAACACTCGATGACGGCGGTAATAATGGCTTGATTGATGCGGGTGATCCGAATACAGCACAGACCAACCAAACTACTTTCACCATTAAAGTAACGGAAGTGAATGACGCTCCTGTGGCAACTGATGTTGATTTAGGTTCGATTGCTGAAGATGGTCAAATAGTGATTGTGGAAGGAGACTTGATTTCAGTAAGTTCTGACATTGAAAACCATAACCTGACGGTTACGGGTGTAACCCTGACTCAAGGACAAGGCCAATTAACGCGCTTTGAAAACGCAGGTGGCGCCGATAACGCGGCGATTACCGGACCATTCTGGCTATTTGTAGCGGACAACGACTTTAACGGTGACGTTAAATTCAATTACTCAATTACTGATGACGGTACAACTAATGGCGCGGATGACTTCCTAACCGACAGTGCTGAAATTAGTCTTGAAGTAACGGAAGTGAATGACGCTCCTGTAGCAACGGACATCGACTTGGGCAACATCCTTGAAGAAGGTCAGTTGATCATCAAAGAGGGCGATTTAATTGCTGCGACGAGCGATCCGGAAAACGACACGATTACCGTGACTAATCTGGCGCTCGATGAAGGCCAAGGTCAACTACAACGCTTCGAGAACGTAGGTGGTGCTGATGATGCTACGATCACTGGCCCATACTGGGTATTTACGGCAGCTGATGAATACAACGGCAACGTTAAGTTTACCTATACCGTAGAGGATGATGGTACAACCAACGGCGCTAATGACTTCCTAACGGATACAGCGGAGATCACCGCGATTGTCGATGGAGTGAACGATACACCGGTCGTTAATGGTGACAGTGTCACTACGGTTATTGACGAGGATGCTGGTCAACTGTTGAGTGGTATCAATGTCAGTGACCCTGATTATGTAGATACATTTTCTGATGATCTGATGACCGTCACGCTGACGGTGGATTACGGTACATTGAATGTATCACTTCCAGCAGTGACGACGGTTGTTGTTAACGGCAACAACACGGGTTCAGTCATCTTAGTGGGGACATTGAGTGACCTGAATGCGTTGATTGATACGCCAACCAGTCCAAATGGTGTATTCCTTGATGCGAGCCTGTCTCCAACCAATAGCATTGGATTAGAAGTTGTTGCCAAAGACAGCGGCAACCCTTCAGGTATTGCGATAGAGACAGCACCTGTGGTTTACAACATCGCGGTGACGCCAGTGGCGAATGCACCAACCCTGTCTATCGATAGTGCGACTAACTACGTGAGAAACATTACTGCGAGTCAGTCTGTGAGTGCGAGTGGCATTCCTTTAGTTGGGATTATCGCAGCCTTAACGGACATTACAGAAGAGCTAACGCTGCATATCAGTGATGTACCTGCTGGCGCTCAAATCACCAGTGCTGCGGGTTCTGTGACGGATCTTGGCGGTGGTGTTTGGGTAGCAACGGCAGATGCAATTGAAAGCTTGCAAGCGGTTGGGCTTTCTCAAACTCCAGGTAACTACACACTGAAAGTCGAGGCGGTTTCTGAAGAGACTGACAACAACGATACAGCAACCTCTGCATCGATTGACCTTAACTTGAACATTGTGTCTAACGCAGTTGATATTAACTTGGCTTCGGAAACCGATGATGTTCAGTTACTGGCTGGTGCTAATGCGACTGACTTAACGGGTGGTTCAGGGAATGATCGACTTGAAGGTGGCGCAGGTGACGATACGCTTGTTGGCGGTGACGGTAACGACACCCTGATTGGCGGCGGAGGCTCAGACATTCTGACTGGTGGTGATGGTATGGACTCGTTCGTATGGCTTAACATCGAAGATGGTGTTGAAGATACGATTACCGACTTTGATTTGTCGGAAGGGGACAGCATTGACTTGAGAGAAGTGTTGCCGGAGCTTAAAAATACATCTCCAGACATGACCGCGTTGCTACAACAAATAGACGCGAAAGTGGACGGGGATGATATTGAGCTTACGATCAACCCGGATGGCTTAGGTACTACGGAACAGGTGATTGTGGTTGAAGACCTTGCGCCACAGCTAACCTTAAGTAGCACCATGCCTTCGGACATTCTGGATGCATTGGTACAGCAGAATGTGATAACTCACGGTTAAAGCGAACCATTGAACCATAACGAAAGAGGCCAGCATTGCTGGCCTCTTTTTTGTTACGGTATAAATTGAAAAGAGTTACTTAAGGGAGTTGTGGATCAGGAACTCTTCTTCAACACCTTTCAATTTCATCTCATCCATAATGAAGTTCACCGTGTTCAACAAACGTTGTTCACCTTTAGGAATCAGATAGCCGAACTGACTGTTGGTGAATGGAGTTTCGCAGCGTGCCGCTTCAAGACGTTCGTCAGTTACCTGATAGAATAGACCTTCAGGCGTTTCTGTTACCATCACATCAACTTTGCCTTCTGCTACTGCTTTCGGTACGTCGAGATTGTTCTCGTAGCGTGTGAAGCTTGCATTCTGCAAGTTCGCGTCGGCAAAGATCTCGTTAGTACCGCCAATGTTCACGCCCACACGAACAGAAGAGTGGTTCACTTTCTCAATGCTGTCGTACTGTTCTGCGGTGCCTTTCGCAACCAAGAAACACTTACCAAAGGTCATGTAGCCTTGAGTTTGTTCCGCGTTTAACTGACGCTGCATTTTACGCGTAATGCCGCCCATCGCGATGTCGTACTTATCGTCGTCTAGGTCGGTCAGTAGATCTTTCCATGTGGTACGAACAATCTTCAATTCAACGCCTAATTGTTCCGCGATGTGCTGTGCAACATCGATATCGTAGCCAGAGTAGCTTTTACCATCGAAGTAAGAGAAAGGCTTGTAGTCGCCAGTAGTGCCCACACGCAAAGTGCCTGATTTTTGAATGTCTTCTAGCTGGTCAGCTTGTGCGACACCAGAAAGTGCCAGAGCAATGGAGGCAAGTAATAGTGATGTTTTTTTCATTGTAATTGTCTGTTGTGTTTGTGTTGTCATTCAAAGTAACAGAAACAATCAGAGAAAGAGATCAAACCATTGGAAAGGTTGGAAAAGAAGATAAAACGAGGGCAGGAGATAGGTATTTCTACGCTTTATGCACATTAATCGAGATGCGTTTCATATTCTATTTTGATAAACCGAAGACAAACAAAAAGCCCATGTTATCGAATAACATGGGCTTCATTTTGGTTTAACTTGTTAGCTGCTTATTTAGCTGTTTAGCTATTTGGCAACTGACTCGTTGTTCATCTTAGCCGGAGCTTTAGATGCGTTAACCAGCAGGATACCAACGGTTAGTACCATCGAACCACATAGTAGGAACAATAAGCGTCCTGTTGGTTCGTTTGGAATCAGAGCCATTGCTAGGATACCGAAACCGGCTGTGCTGATAAGCTTACCAAGCATTGAACGCTGTTTAGTATCTAGGTTTTGTTGCTCTTCACCTTCCGCTACAAGCGGCGTGTTCCAGTTAGTGAATAGTTGGTCAACTTCTTTCTCACGCTCTGGCGATAGGCCTTTGTAGAAGCGAGAAGTCATGATGAAGTAACCACCTGTGAACACTACGTGAGCAGCTAAGCTAAGACCTACTTTCAAGTCGCTCCATTCACGGCCTGTAAGCGCTGTTTCTAGACCAAATAGGTTCTCGATGTCTTCTGCTTGCAGAGAGATACCGAAGATGTAAGAAACGAAACCACCAACCACTAGAGTAGACCAACCAGCCCAGTCAGGTGTCTTACGAATCCACATACCTAGTAGGACAGGGATAAGCATTGGGAAGCCAATCAACGCACCTACGTTCATTACGATATCGAACAAGCTTAAGTGACGCAGAGAGTTAATGAATAGACCAATCGCAATGATGAAAATACCCATCATGATAGTCGTTATCTTACTTACAATAACCAGCTCTTTCTGAGTCGCATTTTTACGAAGAATCGGGCTGTAGAAGTTCATTACAAAGATACCAGCGTTACGGTTCAAACCTGAATCCATAGAAGACATCGTTGCAGCGAACATTGCTGACATAAGAAGACCAACCATACCTGCTGGCATTACGTTTTGTACGAATGCTAGGTAAGCAGCATCACCGGCTTTGTCGCCCATTGATGTGTATTGCTCAGCGAACTCAGGCATGAATGCACTAACGTACCAAGGTGGTAGGAACCAAATTAGTGGACCAACAACCATAAGGATACATGCTAGGCCTGCCGCTTTACGTGCGTTTTCACTGTCTTTTGCACATAGGTAACGGTATGCGTTGATGCTGTTGTTCATTACACCGAACTGCTTCACGAAGATGAATACAACCCAAAGGATGAAGATGCTCATGTAGTTTAGGTTGTTACCTAACATGAAGTCGCCGTCGAAGTTAGCAACAATGTTAGTTAAGCCGCCACCGTGGAAGTAAGCTGCTACCGCACAAGTGATTGTCACGGCCATGATTACAAGCATTTGCATGAAGTCAGAAGCAACAACCGCCCAAGAGCCGCCCGTTACTGCCATCAATACTAGAACCATACCCGTTACCACAATGGTAGCTTCCATTGGGATATTGAATACCGCTGCTACAAAGATAGCTAGACCGTTTAACCAGATACCTGCAGAGATAAGGCTATCCGGCATACCTGCCCATGTGAAGAACTGTTCAGACGTTTTACCAAAGCGCTGACGAATAGCTTCGATCGCCGTTACCACACGAAGTTGGCGGAACTTTGGAGCGAAGTACATATAGTTCATGAAGTAGCCAAAAGCATTGGCTAAGAATAGGATTACAATAACGAAACCGTCATTGAACGCGCGTCCTGCGGCACCTGTAAACGTCCATGCTGAAAACTGTGTCATGAAGGCAGTTGCACCAACCATCCACCACAACATTTTGCCGCCCCCTCTGAAGTAATCACTTGTAGAGGTGGTGAACTTACGGAACATCCAACCAATCGCGATTAAAAAGAAGAAGTAGGCGAGAACAACAAAAGTATCAATAGTCATCTTTTCAGCCTTTTAAATATCATAATTAACTGGGCTTAGATTAACGCGTTCCAAGGTTTATTTGTACTACAATATGTCTTTAGTATGATCTAGGTCGCATTGATTTTTCGGCCTCTAACACGTGGTTGTATAAGTATTTGTTTTAATTGAATTTAAATGTGAGTGTATTTTGTTTGAGATCTAAAATAAATTGAGGGTTAAATGTTTATATGTATTACAATATAAACAAAAGCGCTTACTTTACCGTATCTATAAGATTTTAATTATAACCGTAACAAATGTGCTACAAATTGGTGTGTTGTGCGACGACATTCACGTTAATTTGGAACCCTATACTGAAAATTTTTGTATTGAGATTTCAAGTGTAGCTCATTGTTTTCACTTCGCTATTTTCTGTTTATCTGCGGCCATGAAGCCTTTCTATGCTATTTGTTTGTTTTTTGTGCCATAGAGGTGCGTATTTGGAATTTTTTGTCGCTGAGTGGGCGTTAAACTCGATGACGGGACACATTTTGCGGTGCACTTTGTCTATTGTGGTCTTCAGTGCATGCCATGAGAGATGCTTGATGACGTATCGAAAAGGAACATTGCTGGGTAAGGGGCTGGATAAGAAGCTGGATAGGCGATAGGGGGCACCAGTAACGCTTCGTTAGATGCGTGCTGGAGTCGATTGAAAGCTTACATTACTTGTTATTGCCTGTCTTAGTCGCGGAGCTGGACGAGCCCATAGAGAGAAAGGCGATAAGGTGTGGGGGAAACATAATGTTGATTGAGCGTGTTTTACGGTTAGTCAGCGCAATAAACGCCAGATAACAAAAAGCCCCACCGAGGTGAGGCTTCATCACTCAATCTAAAATAGATTAAGCGTTAACGTGATCAACTGCGTCACGAACCAGCTTGCCTAGTTCTTCCCACTTACCTTCGTCGATAAGGTTAGTTGGAACCATCCAAGTACCGCCACACGCAAGTACAGAAGGGATCGATAGGTATTCATCTACATTCTTCAAGCTTACACCACCAGTAGGCATAAATTTAACAGGGTAAACCGCTGTTAGTGCTTTAAGCATGCCAGTACCGCCAGAAGGCTCAGCAGGGAAGAACTTCAACGTGCGAAGGCCCATTTCCATTGCTTGTTCCACTAGGCTTGGGTTGTTAACACCCGGTACGATTGCAACGCCTTTATCGATACAGTATTGAACAGTGCGCGGGTTGAAACCTGGGCTTACGATGAAATCAACGCCAGCTTCAATAGATGCGTCAACTTGCTCGTTAGTCAGTACAGTACCTGAACCAATTAACATGTCTGGGAATTCTTTACGCATGATGCGAATCGCTTCGATTGCACATTCTGTACGTAGCGTGATTTCTGCACATGGCATGCCGTTTTCAACAAGTGCTTTACCTAGAGGGATAGCGTCTTCAGCACGGTTGATAGCGATTACAGGAATTACTTTTAGGTTTGCTAGTTGTTCATTTAATGTAGTCATGAATTCTTTCTCACGTTAAATGTGGGCTTGCTTTCAACTAAGCAAACCCTTGATTAATAGTTAAAGTGCGTAATTATAGAGACAGATCAGGCGTCGCTTCTAGAGGAATGATAGCACCTGGATGCTGAATCACAGTCCCTGCCACAATATGACCTGCTAACGCTGCATCACGTGCATTGCCACCGCTTAAGCGCTTAGCTAGGAAGCCCGCGCTGAACGAGTCGCCAGCCGCTGTAGTATCAACAATGTTGTCTACTGGGTTTGGAGCAACGTACTGAGCGCTTTGGCTTTCAACTACTAAGCAGTCTTTAGCACCACGTTTAATGATGATCTCTTTCACACCAGATTCAGACGTACGTGCAATACACTGTTCAATGCTTTCGTCGCCGTACAACTCTTGCTCGTCATCGAACGTCAGTAGAGCCGTGTCAGTGTACTTAAGCATCTTCAAGTACCAAGAAATCGCTTCTTGTTGACTTTCCCAAAGTTTTGGACGGAAGTTATTGTCGAAGAATACTTGCCCGCCTTGCGCTTTAAATTTGTCTAAGAAGTTGAATAGCTGCGTGCGTCCATTCTCTGTCAAGATAGCAAGCGTAATACCACTTAGGTAAACCGCATCAAAAGAGAATAACTTATCAAGTAGAGCAGGCGTGTCTTCCTGGTCAAACATGAACTTTGCTGCAGCATCATTACGCCAGTAGTGGAAACTGCGTTCACCAGTTTCATCGGTCTCGATGTAGTAAAGCCCTGGTTGTTTGTGATCAAGCTGAGCAATTAAGCTAGTGTCGATACCTTCCGCTTGCCACTTTTCTAACATGTCGGTACTGAATGGGTCAGTGCCTAGCGCTGTTACGTAGCTCGTGTTGATATCTTGCTCTTTTGTTAAGCGAGACAAGTAAAGTGCAGTATTTAGTGTATCGCCACCGAAACTTTGCTTAAGCCCGTCTTGTTTCTTTTGTAGCTCAACCATGCACTCGCCAATGACCGCGATGTTTAATGATTTCATATGCTTACCTTAGCAACTGAGGTTGCGCTGTTTATTATTTTAGGAAATCTTCACGCGCAGGGTTGAAGATATCAAGAAGGATGCTGTCTTGCTCTAGTGCAACTGCACCGTGCATCATGTGTTTACGAGCGAAGTAAGCATCGCCTTCTTTAAGGACTTTCTTTTCGCCTTCAATCTCAGCTTCGAAGCTACCACGAACTACGTAACCGATTTGGTCATGGATTTCGTGAGTATGAGGGTGGCCAATCGCGCCCTTATCAAAACATAGGTGTACTGCCATTAGATCGTCAGTGTAAGCAACGATTTTACGCTTAATGCCGCCACCAAGTTCTTCCCATGGGTTTTCATCTAGGATAAAGAAAGAGTTCATTGTGTATCTCCTAATCTGTTTAAATCTTTTAAGTGTTACTTAACTTGCATCCATCATAAGGGAATGAGCCTAATTGTAATACAATATATCTAAATTTGTGTGATATTGATCAAGCGATTCTTTATATAGCGTAAATAAATCAACAACTTAATAAATGGCTAATATTTACCATTAGCCAGCTACATCAATGACTTATGGCTAATTATGTGACTCTACTCATCATTTAGCGACGAATAGGTATAATTAAAGCTCATATTGTATTACTTTATATGGAGTTTGAAAATTTAATCAAAGTTTAAGCAGATAAACTCTTTATTGAGGGTGACAAAGAATATGACGACTAAACCAGTATTGTTGACTGAAGCAGAAATCGAGCAGCTTCATCTTGAAGTGGGCCGTTCTAGCTTAATGGGCAAAACCATTGCAGCGAACGCGAAAGATCTAGAAGCATTCATGCGTTTACCTATTGATGTCCCAGGTCATGGTGAAGCTGGGGGTTACGAACATAACCGCCATAAGCAAAATTACACGTACATGAATCTAGCTGGTCGCATGTTCTTGATCACTAAAGAGCAAAAGTACGCTGACTTTGTTACAGAATTACTAGAAGAGTACGCAGATAAATACCTAACGTTTGATTACCACGTACAGAAAAACACTAACCCTACAGGTCGTTTGTTCCACCAAATCCTGAACGAACACTGCTGGTTAATGTTCTCAAGCTTAGCTTACTCTTGTGTTGCTTCAACCCTGACACAAGAACAACGCGACAATATTGAGTCTCGCATTTTTGAACCAATGTTAGAAATGTTCACGGTTAAATACGCACACGACTTCGACCGAATTCACAATCACGGTATTTGGGCAGTAGCCGCTGTCGGTATTTGTGGTCTTGCTCTTGGCAAGCGTGAATACCTTGAAATGTCGGTGTACGGCATTGACCGTAACGACACTGGCGGCTTCCTAGCGCAAGTTTCTCAGCTGTTTGCACCTTCTGGCTACTACATGGAAGGTCCTTACTACCACCGTTATGCGATTCGTCCAACGTGTGTGTTCGCTGAAGTGATTCACCGTCATATGCCTGAAGTGGATATCTACAACTACAAAGGCGGCGTGATTGGTAACACAGTACAAGCGATGCTGGCGACGGCTTACCCGAACGGTGAGTTCCCGGCTCTGAATGATGCTTCTCGTACTATGGGTATTACAGACATGGGTGTTCAGGTTGCAGTAAGTGTTTACAGCAAGCATTACTCTTCTGAAAACGGCGTAGACCAAAACATTCTTGGTATGGCGAAGATTCAAGACGCAGTTTGGATGCATCCATGTGGTCTTGAGCTATCTAAAGCCTACGAAGCAGCGTCTGCTGAGAAAGAAATCGGCATGCCTTTCTGGCCAAGTGTTGAATTGAACGAAGGCCCTCAAGGTCACAACGGCGCGCAAGGCTTTATCCGTATGCAGGATAAGAAAGGCGACGTTTCTCAACTTGTTATGAACTACGGTCAACACGGCATGGGTCACGGCAACTTTGATACGCTGGGTATTTCTTTCTTCAACCGTGGTCAAGAAGTACTGCGTGAATACGGCTTCTGTCGTTGGGTGAACGTTGAGCCTAAATTCGGCGGCCGTTACCTAGACGAAAACAAATCTTACGCTCGTCAAACAATTGCACATAACGCAGTAACGATTGATGAAAAATGTCAGAACAACTTTGACGTTGAACGTGCAGATGCAGTACACGGCTTACCACACTTCTTCAAAGTAGAAGACGAGCAAATCAACGGCATGAGCGCATTTGCTAACGATCATTACGAAGGTTTTGACATGCAACGCAGCGTGTTCATGCTAAACCTTGAAGAATTAGAATCTCCGCTACTACTAGATCTTTACCGTTTAGATTCTGAGAAAGGCGGCGAAGGCGAGCATCAATACGACTACTCACACCAATATCAAGGTCAGATTGTTCGCACTAACTTTGAATACCAAGCAAACAAAGAGCTGAACACTCTAGGTGAAGACTTCGGTTACCAACACCTATGGAACGTGGCAAGCGGTGAAGTGAAGGGCACAGCACAGGTAAGCTGGCTACAGAACAACACTTACTACACGTGGCTAGGTGCAACGTCTAACGACAATGCTGAAGTTATCTTTACTCGCACTGGCGCTAACGACCCAAGCTTCAACCTACGTTCAGAGCCTGCGTTCATTCTACGAAGCAAAGGCGAAACAACATTGTTTGCTTCTGTTGTTGAAACGCACGGTTACTTCAACGAAGAATTCGAGCAATCAGTTAATGCACGTGGTGTTGTGAAAGACATCAAAGTAGTGGCTCACACCAATATCGGTTCGGTAGTTGAGATCACCACAGAGAAATCAAACGTGACAGTGATGATCAGCAACCAACTTGGCGCGACTGACAGCACTGAACACAAAGTAGAGCTGAACGGCAAAGTATACAGCTGGACAGGCTTCTACTCAGTAGAAACAACTTTAAACCCAGAATTAGCAGAGCAGGGGAAATAATAATGAGCTATCAACCACTTTTACTTAACTTTGATGAAGCAGCAGAGCTTCGTAAAGAACTTGGCAAGGATAGCCTTTTAGGTAACGCACTGACTCGTGACATTAAACAAACTGACGCTTACATGGTTGAAGTTGGCATTGAAGTTCCAGGTCACGGTGAAGGCGGCGGTTACGAACATAACCGTCACAAGCAAAACTACATCCACATGGATCTAGCCGGCCGTTTGTTCCTTATCACTGAGGAAACAAAATACCGTGACTACATCGTTGATATGTTAACTGCGTACGCGACGGTATACCCAACGCTTGAAAGCAACGTAAGCCGTGACTCTAACCCTCCGGGTAAGTTGTTCCACCAAACGTTGAACGAGAACATGTGGATGCTTTACGCTTCTTGTGCGTACAGCTGTATTTACCACACGATCTCTGAAGAGCAAAAGCGTCTGATCGAAGACGATCTTCTTAAGCAAATGATCGAAATGTTCGTTGTGACTTACGCACACGACTTCGATATCGTACACAACCACGGCTTATGGGCTGTGGCAGCGGTAGGTATCTGTGGTTACGCAATCAACGATCAAGAGTCTGTAGACAAAGCGCTTTACGGCCTGAAACTAGACAAAGTAAGCGGCGGTTTCTTAGCGCAACTTGACCAACTGTTTTCGCCAGACGGCTACTACATGGAAGGTCCTTACTACCACCGTTTCTCTCTACGTCCAATCTACCTGTTCGCAGAAGCGATTGAACGTCGTCAGCCTGAAGTTGGTATCTATGAATTCAACGATTCAGTGATCAAGACAACGTCTTACTCTGTATTCAAAACCGCATTCCCAGACGGTACATTGCCAGCGCTGAACGATTCATCGAAGACAATCTCTATCAACGATGAAGGCGTTATCATGGCAACGTCTGTGTGTTACCACCGTTACGAGCAGACTGAAACTCTGCTTGGTATGGCTAACCACCAACAAAACGTTTGGGTTCATGCTTCAGGTAAAACATTGTCTGATGCTGTTAAAGCAGCTGATGAAATCAAACCATTCAACTGGGGTAGCCTGTTCGTTACCGACGGCCCTGAAGGTGAGAAAGGCGGCGTTAGCATTCTTCGTCACCGTGATGAGCAAGACGACGATACCATGGCGTTGATCTGGTTTGGTCAACACGGCAGCGATCACCAGTACCACTCTGCGCTAGACCACGGTCACTATGATGGCTTGCACCTAAGCGTATTCAACCGTGGCCACGAAGTGTTGCACGATTACGGCTTCGGTCGATGGGTAAACGTTGAGCCTAAGTTTGGCGGTCGTTACATTCCAGAGAACAAGTCTTACTGTAAGCAGACGGTTGCTCACAACACAGTAACGGTTGATCAGAAAACGCAGAACAACTTCAACACAGCATTGGCTGAGTCTAAGTTTGGTCAGAAGCACTTCTTCGTAGCATACGACCAGTCTCTACAAGGCATGAGCGGCACTATTTCTGAGTACTACACTGGCGTAGACATGCAACGCAGCGTGATTCTTGCTGAACTTCCTGAGTTCGAAAAACCGCTAGTGATTGATGTGTACCGCATCGAAGCTGACGCTGAGCACCAGTACGACCTACCAGTTCACCACTCTGGCCAGATCATCCGTACTGACTTTGATTACAACATGGAAAAAACGCTTAAGCCGCTAGGTGAAGACAACGGTTACCAACATCTATGGAACGTGGCTTCAGGCAAAGTAAACGAAGAAGGTTCTTTAGTAAGCTGGCTACATGACAGCAGCTACTACAGCCTAGTAACTAGCGCGAATGCGGGCAGCGAAGTGATTTTTGCTCGCACTGGTGCTAACGATCCAGACTTCAACCTTAAGAGTGAGCCTGCGTTCATCTTACGTCAGTCTGGTCAAAACCACGTGTTTGCTTCTGTACTAGAAACGCATGGTTACTTTAACGAGTCTATCGAAGCCTCTGTAGGCGCTCGTGGTCTAGTTAAATCAGTATCTGTTGTGGGCCATAACAGTGTCGGGACTGTTGTTCGCATTCAGACTACTTCTGGTAACACTTACCACTACGG
This sequence comes from Vibrio sp. 10N.261.52.C2, assembly GCF_041471425.1. NCBI lineage: Bacteria > Pseudomonadati > Pseudomonadota > Gammaproteobacteria > Vibrionales > Vibrionaceae > Vibrio > Vibrio sp. 10N.261.52.C2. Next base: position 36,320 of record NZ_JBFROH010000022.1, read on the forward strand.
TATCTCAAACCAAGCTGAAGACACGCAGCAAGCAACTCACACTGTTGAGTTTGCGGGTGAGACATACTCGTGGGAAGGATCATTTGCTCAACTGTAAATGATTAATACTAATCACAGTAAGTAAGTGAGCAGAAATAGCGCAGGAAAAAAGCTTGAGAACAAGGCAGAATTTTTCGATAAGTAGTTATTCTACAATCAAAAATTCTAACGAAGTTATCGAGCTTTTTAACAAGCTAGGGTGATCAGTTATTTGCTACGATTGGTATCACATGCAAGTTATTTAACGATGGCTTGTGTTGATGTGGTGCTTTGCGGGAACGAAGCATCACATTGAATTCAGTCGTGATTGCAAAATCGTTCGTTGATACCAACAACGACTGAATACATCGGGAATAAGTCAAACCGAGTAACTCACTGCGAGTTGCTCGGTTTTTTTATGTATGCTGCTTTTATAAGGGGGAGGGAAGAGAGAGGGCTACAGAGCTTCCCTTTTCCTTCGAATCCTACAGAGTGGGCTAAAGTATAATTTAGGATTTAAAAATGAAGGGATTCAAGGATGAAGTGGTTATTGGCAATAGTTACGATGTCTGGCGTCGCATTGGCGGCAGAAAATAACAATGTTGAGGTGAGCAGTGAGCATTTCGTCCGTTATCAATACCAAGACAAAGTCAGTTATGGAAAGTTAGACAATGACGCTGTGTTACCGGTCATCGGCGATATCTTTGGAGAATATTCGGTAGCAAAAAATTCGATCTCGTTAGAGTCGGTTGAGGTGTTGCTGCCGACAAAACCAGAGAAAGTCTTCGCCGTCGGGATGAACTTCGCTAGCCACTTAGCCTCACCTGCCGATGCACCACCGCCGATGTTTCTTAAACTTCCTTCTTCTTTGATTCTTACAGGCGAAGTGATTCAAGTGCCACCAAAAGCAAGAAATGTTCATTTTGAGGGCGAGCTGGTGGTTGTGATTGGGAAAGAGCTCAGTCAAGCCAGTGAAGAAGAAGCCGAGCAAGCGATCTTTGGTGTCACGGTGGGTAACGATATTACAGAGAGGAGCTGGCAAGGCACGGATTTACAATGGTTACGAGCGAAAGCTTCAGATGGCTTTGGCCCCATTGGTAATACGATTGTTCGTGGTATCGATTATAACAACGTGCAATTAACCACGCGTGTAAATGGCAAGGTTGTTCAACAAGAGAATACTTCGTTTATGATTCACAAACCTACAAAAGTCATCAGCTACTTGAGCCACTATTTTACCCTCAAACCGGGCGATCTTGTTTTCATGGGAACGCCGGGAAGAACCTATGATTTGTCCGACAAGGACCAAGTGAGTGTCACGATTGAAGGGATAGGGACTGTGGTCAACGAAGTGCGGTTCTGATGGAATTGAATTAGCGTTGGGAGCTACAGAGCTTATGTCTGAATCTGCAGTACGTAGACGACTTGAACCTATTAATTTGAACTAGGTTAACTTGTGTAGTGAATATACTAACCGTTTTTCGGTTCCATTATTTTAGCCAAATTGAGTGATGTTTTTGGAAGCGAGCAGACAAAACGAGAATGACGAACCTACATGCTCGGCGAGGGTTTTGTTAGTGGTATAACACAGTGTTTCTAGCTAAGAGAAATTAGATGCTTTCTAAGTGTCTGATTAATTGAATAAATTAACAGCTACTATCCGCTTTGATTTTACTCAATTGGCGCTAGGTTGAAATCCTGTTATAGTAATCCTTAAATAATACATAAACATAACATATAAAATAAGTGAACTTATGGTTAGCACTTTTAATTCAATCTCGGGCTCGAAGCGCAGCCTGCACGTGCAAGTAGCGCGTGAAATCGCTCGTGGAATCTTGTCTGGTGAACTGCCACAAGGTTCTATTATTCCTGGTGAAATGGCGCTGTGTGAACAGTTTGGTATCAGCCGTACGGCACTTCGTGAAGCAGTTAAGTTATTGACCTCTAAAGGTTTATTAGAGTCCCGCCCGAAAATCGGTACTCGTGTAGTAGATCGCGCATACTGGAACTTTCTTGATCCTCAACTGATTGAATGGATGGATGGTCTAACCGACATAGACCAATTCTGTTCTCAGTTTTTAGGCCTTCGCCGTGCGATTGAACCTGAAGCGTGTGCATTAGCTGCAAAATTTGCGACTGCTGAGCAACGTATCGAGCTTTCAGAGATCTTCCAGAAGATGGTTGAAGTGGATGACGCAGAAGTGTTTGACCAAGAACGTTGGACAGACATCGATACTCGTTTCCATAGCTTGATCTTTAATGCGACAGGTAACGATTTCTACCTGCCATTCGGCAATATTCTGACGACCATGTTCGTTAACTTCATCGTGCACTCTTCTGAAGAGGGCAGCACATGTATCAATGAACACCGTAGAATCTATGAAGCGATTATGGCTGGCGACAGTGAAAAAGCTCGTACAATGTCAGCGGCTCACTTGCAAGATGCTAACCACCGTTTAGCCACTGCAAGCTAAACACGGTTTTCAACTTCATTTGAACCAGTCAAAAAGGTATGCCAAGTGCATGCCTTTTTTGTTTTTAGAAAGCGTGTTGCACCATGTGTGGCACTGTTTTGGTTCACCCTCGCTTAACTCCTTCTTAAGTCAGTTCCTTCTTGTATACGCCTAGCGGTCGTTCTCTTTACCATCAAAATAAAAATAATATTACGCTCGATATTCGTTTTAGACACTCGAGCTCCCCCCCAAATAATTATGCGTCATCCATGATTTTTCATTTTTGTATATTTTTAATCCGCCATCGTTTGAACAGGATATGCCGCTTCAATATGGATTAATTTAAGTTGAATTCTAATGAAATTGTCCACTCTCAATAGATAAAAACACTGGTTTATTGTGTGATAAATGAGGGGGGTTTAGCTCAGATTTGGCTTTTATTATTTTTGAGAATTTTATATTTATATGTGTTTGGTTGTATTTGTTAATAAGTGTGCAAAGTCTCGCCTTTTTATAAGTCTTTGATTTTAATGGGTGTGATGTTCTTTGGTCTTGGTTTTTTGAGTTTTCATCTCAAACACCAGTAATTTCCTTAATGGATTGGCCATATTCCATCCTATGTCATATATATAATTAACTTAATCAATCAAAATAAGATCGCCATCACTTATTTGGATTATTGTACTACAAATAAAGTTTGAGATTTCCTATAGTCCTCGTAACAAAATACAACGGACAAAGGATACACGATGGAACTCAACACGATTATTGTCGGCATTTATTTCCTATTCTTGATTGCGATAGGTTGGATGTTTAGAACATTTACAAGTACCACCAGTGACTACTTCCGCGGGGGCGGTAACATGTTGTGGTGGATGGTTGGTGCAACCGCCTTTATGACCCAGTTTAGTGCATGGACATTCACCGGTGCGGCAGGTAAAGCGTATAACGATGGTTTTGCAGTAGCGGTCATCTTCGTAGCCAACGCATTTGGTTACTTCATGAACTTCGCATATTTTGCTCCAAAGTTCCGTCAACTACGTGTAGTAACGGTAATCGAAGCAATTCGTATGCGTTTCGGTGCGACTAACGAACAAGTGTTCACTTGGTCTTCAATGCCAAACAGTGTTGTTTCTGCCGGTGTATGGTTAAACGCACTAGCAATCATCGCTTCTGGTATCTTCGGTTTCGACATGACAGCAACTATCTGGATTACCGGTTTGGTTGTATTGGCAATGTCTGTAACGGGTGGTTCATGGGCGGTAATTGCATCTGACTTTATGCAGATGGTTATCATCATGGCAGTAACCGTGACATGTGCTGTTGTTGCTGTTGTTCAAGGTGGCGGTGTTGGTGAAATCGTGAATAACTTCCCTGTAGCGGAAGGCGGTTCTTTCCTTTCTGGTAACAACATTAACTACTTAAGCATCTTCAGCATTTGGGCATTCTTCATCTTCGTGAAGCAGTTCTCTATTACTAACAACATGCTTAACTCTTACCGTTACCTAGCGGCTAAAGACTCAAAGAACGCGAAGAAAGCGGCGCTACTAGCGTGTGTGCTAATGCTTTGTGGTGTATTTATCTGGTTCATGCCTTCTTGGTACATTGCAGGTCAAGGTGTCGACCTAGCAGCAGCTTACCCAGAAGCAGGTAAGAAAGCGGGTGACTTTGCCTACCTATACTTCGTACAAGAGTACATGCCAGCAGGTATGGTTGGCCTTCTAGTTGCGGCGATGTTTGCAGCGACAATGTCTTCAATGGATTCTGGTCTAAACCGTAACTCGGGTATCTTTGTTAAGAACTTCTATGAACCAATCGTTCGTAAAGGTACGGCTAGCGAAAAAGAACTAGTAACGGTTTCTAAGATTACTTCTGCCGTGTTTGGTATTGCTATCATCCTTATTGCACAGTTCATCAACTCGCTTAAAGGTTTGAGCCTGTTCGATACCATGATGTATGTAGGCGCACTGATCGGCTTCCCAATGACAATTCCTGCATTCCTTGGCTTCTTTATTAAGAAGACTCCGGACTGGGCTGGTTGGGGTACGCTAGTGGTTGGTGGTTTTGTTTCTTACTACGTGGGTTTCGTTGTTAACGCTGAAATGGTGTCTTCAATCTTCGGTCTAGAAGAGCTAACAAGCCGTGAATGGTCTGATGTTAAGGTTGCTATCGGTCTGATTGCTCACATTACGCTGACAGGTGGTTTCTTCATCCTATCAACTCTGTTCTACAAGCCATTAACTGAGAAGCGTCAAGCAGACGTTGATAAGTTCTTCGGTAACCTGTCTACTCCATTAGTTGCGGAGTCAGCAGAACAGAAAGTACTGGATAACAAACAGCGTGAAATGCTTGGTAAACTGATTGCGGTAGCGGGTGTCGGTATCATGCTAATGGCTCTACTCACTAACCCAATGTGGGGACGTCTAGTCTTCATTCTTTGTGGTGTGATTGTTGGTGGTGTTGGTGTCTTACTGGTTAAAGCGGTCGATGACGGCGGCAAGCAAGCGAAAGCAGTAACCGAAAGCTAATACATAGAAAACGTTTATAATAGAATGCGACGACTCGAAAGGGCGTCGCATTTTTTGTTCTGCGACACGGAAAAACTGTCAGGTGGAAGATATCTGACCTAAATCACGAAAACTGTACAAAATGGTTCAATCGAATCGAAATATATTCAATTGTCCTACAATAAGACGTATATTATTGCTAATTCCTTTCAATCAACTTGAAAAATAAGTGAGTTAGAATGAGCGACCAAAAATCTCTTGATGCAATCAGGAAGATGAAGCTGGAGAATGATACTTCAGCAGGTAATCTTGTAGACCTACTCCCTATCGAAGTACAGAAACGTGACTTCGACCTATCATTCCTAGACAACTTGAGCGAAGCACGTCCACGTCTTCTTGTTCAAGCAGATCAGTTAGAAGAATTCAAAGCGAAAGTGAAAGCTGATGAAGCTCACTGCATGTTTGATGATTTCTACAATAACTCGACAGTTAAGTTCCTTGAGACTGCTCCTTTCGAAGAGCCTCAAGCGTACCCAGCTGACACGGTAGGCAAAGCTTCTCTATGGCGTCCTTACTGGCGTCAAATGTACGTTGATTGCCAAATGGCACTAAACGCGACACGTAACCTAGCAATTGCTGGTGTTGTGAAAGAAGACGAAGCGCTAATTGCTAAAGCAAAAGCTTGGACTCTAAAACTGTCTACGTACGATCCAGAAGGCGTGACTTCTCGTGGCTATAACGATGAAGCGGCTTTCCGTGTTATCGCGGCTATGGCTTGGGGTTACGACTGGCTACACGGCTACTTCACAGATGAAGAACGTCAGCAAGTTCAAGATGCTTTGATTGAGCGTCTAGACGAAATCATGCACCACCTGAAAGTGACGGTTGATCTATTGAACAACCCACTGAACAGCCACGGTGTTCGTTCTATCTCTTCTGCTATCATCCCAACGTGTATCGCGCTTTACCACGATCACCCGAAAGCAGGCGAGTACATTGCATACGCACTAGAATACTACGCAGTACACTACCCACCATGGGGCGGTGTAGACGGCGGTTGGGCTGAAGGTCCTGACTACTGGAACACGCAAACTGCATTCCTAGGCGAAGCATTCGATCTATTGAAAGCATACTGTGGCGTAGACATGTTTAACAAAACATTCTACGAAAACACAGGTGATTTCCCGCTTTACTGCATGCCTGTTCACTCTAAGCGCGCGAGCTTCTGTGACCAGTCTTCAATCGGTGATTTCCCAGGTCTAAAACTGGCTTACAACATTAAGCACTACGCAGGTGTTAACCAGAAGCCTGAGTACGTTTGGTACTACAACCAACTGAAAGGCCGTGATACTGAAGCGCACACCAAATTCTACAACTTCGGTTGGTGGGACTTCGGTTACGACGATCTTCGCTTTAACTTCCTTTGGGATGCACCTGAAGAGAAAGCACCATCGAATGATCCACTGTTGAAAGTATTCCCAATCACGGGTTGGGCTGCATTCCACAACAAGATGACTGAGCGTGATAACCATATTCACATGGTATTCAAATGTTCTCCGTTTGGCTCAATCAGCCACTCTCACGGTGACCAAAACGCATTCACCTTGCATGCATTCGGTGAAACGCTAGCGTCAATCACTGGCTACTACGGTGGTTTCGGTGTTGATATGCACACGAAATGGCGTCGTCAAACGTTCTCTAAGAACCTTCCACTATTTGGCGGTAAAGGTCAGTACGGCGAGAACAAGAACACGGGCTACGAAAACCACCAAGATCGCTTCTGTATCGAAGCGGGCGGCACTATCTCTGACTTCGACACTGAATCTGATGTGAAGATGGTTGAAGGTGATGCAACGGCATCTTACAAGTACTTCGTTCCTGAAATTGAATCTTACAAGCGTAAGGTTTGGTTCGTTCAAGGTAAAGTCTTCGTAATGCAAGACAAGGCAACGCTTTCTGAAGAGAAAGACATGACTTGGCTAATGCACACAACTTTCGCAAACGAAGTGGCAGAAAAGTCTTTCACTATCCGTGGCGAAGTTGCGCACCTAGACGTAAACTTCATCAACGAGTCTGCTGATAACATCACGTCAGTTAAGAATGTTGAAGGTTTTGGCGAAGTTGACCCATACGAGTTCAAAGATCTTGAAATCCACCGTCACGTTGAAGTGGAATTCAAGCCATCGAAAGAGCACAACATCCTGACGCTTCTTGTTCCTAATAAGAACGAAGGCGAGCAAGTTGAAGTGTCTCACAAGCTTGAAGGCAACACGCTAATGCTAAATGTTGACGGTGAAACGGTTTCAATCGAACTGTAATTCGCTGAAGCAACAGAAGCTAGATACTAAAAACTCCGAGTGAAAGCTCGGAGTTTTTTTGTTTGGCTAGTTAGTAAGTTGGATAAGTCAGTTAAGTTGGCAAAGTTGGGAACCCCATCAGGTTGAAACGAAACTAATTGGCCGAGAAATCAATCGCTTCTCGATGCCAAGCCAATAGTTCGATGGCTGAACCTGGAAGCTGATACATACAAAGATCGGGCATGTACTTAGCCACGATGTTCAATGAAAGGTGCATGAGTCGTATACGAGACTCGCATGTATCGCTCTGTTAAAAGAATAGGGCGCCAACCCCTTTTTCGTAAAAACTGATATGACTTACTTCTGCGTGAACAGTCTAATCACTGGCTGAGTAGGGGAGTCGTGAACTATACATAGGTAAAGGCGTAGCTTGTGCTTACTAATCGTATGACATTTAACGTATGTTATTTCATCAATAGACGGTTTTTAAACTGGCAAATAGTTCCTGTAAGTACAAAGCGTGCCCCATATTTTCTCGTAAAGTGAATCCCCGTCACAACTTGCGTCTAAGCATTGAAGGATTACCCTAAAACTATTGCGTAACGGAAAAGACGTCGTTATTATAATGACCATATAATCATACAATACTATATTTGGAGTTTGAACATGACTAAACCTGTAATCGGTTTCATTGGCCTAGGTCTTATGGGCGGCAACATGGTTGAAAACCTACAAAAGCGCGGCTACCACGTAAACGTAATGGATCTAAGCGCTGAAGCTGTTGCTCGCGTTACAGATCGCGGCAACGCAACTGCATTCACTTCTGCTAAAGAACTAGCGGCTGCAAGTGATATCGTTCAGTTTTGTCTTACAACTTCTGCTGTTGTTGAAAAAATCGTTTACGGCGAAGACGGCGTTCTAGCTGGCATCAAAGAAGGCGCAGTATTAGTAGACTTCGGTACTTCTATCCCTGCTTCTACTAAGAAAATCGGCGCAGCTCTAGCTGAAAAAGGCGCGGGCATGATCGACGCACCTCTAGGCCGTACTCCTGCACACGCTAAAGATGGTCTTCTGAACATCATGGCTGCTGGCGACATGGAAACTTTCAACAAAGTTAAACCTGTTCTTGAAGAGCAAGGCGAAAACGTATTCCACCTAGGTGCTCTAGGTTCTGGTCACGTTACTAAGCTTGTAAACAACTTCATGGGTATGACGACTGTTGCGACTATGTCTCAAGCTTTCGCTGTTGCTCAACGCGCTGGTGTTGATGGCCAACAACTGTTTGACATCATGTCTGCAGGTCCATCTAACTCACCATTCATGCAATTCTGTAAGTTCTACGCAGTAGACGGCGAAGAGAAGCTAGGTTTCTCTGTTGCTAACGCTAACAAAGATCTTGGTTACTTCCTTGCTCTTTGTGAAGAGCTAGGTACTGAGTCTCTAATTGCTCAAGGTACTGCAACTAGCCTACAAGCTGCTGTTGACGCAGGAATGGGTAACAACGACGTACCAGTAATCTTCGACTACTTCGCTAAACTAGAGAAGTAATCGACGTACGACCTCGCTAGGGTATTGCCTGTCTTTTTAGGCGGCGATACCTCAGCGAGGTTCGTTTTTATCTGCCATACCCAACCCTTTGTTCCCTCGTTAAACTCTTCTACTTCTACTTCCTCAGCTACACCTACTCAAAACTCTGTTCAACTTTGTTACTGCCTCAATTCCTATTTTTGTTTCTATATCTATATCTATATCTATATCTATTTGTAAATTCAAAGCCTTCTAGCACCAACTCACTCACTTTTCCTCGCAAGCTTAAACCAGTGCACTTAACTGATTGTTGGCGATGGCTTAACACCGCTCGTATATCGGGTCTGAAAAGAAAGTAAAAAAAACCCACACAGCTGGTGACTGTATGGGCATGTTCGGACGAGCCGTCTGGAAAAACAAATGATCAATAGAAAGTGAAAAAACGAATAACGAGATCCCCCGACAGTTTCTACGTTAAACGAGTTCAATGACCTTAAAGCGGCTGCTTCAATTATCACTTTGAACTGAACAAAAGCATCCAGAAAGAACTTAAGTTATGATTCAAATACACCATAACTTAAGGCTTATTGTATTACAAATAAATTTTAAGATTGAATGCCTTGAGTGAATGGTTGGTTAGTGAAAATGTGACCTAAGGCTCACTTTCCTAGTCAGGTGACCGAAAGTGATATGAATAATTTGAGTGGAGGCATTATCGGCGAAGTTGTGAGGTAATCATCTGAAAGTTGATCATTTTTAATTGGTTAATTATTCCTTTCTAATCATGTTAAAAGTTCAAACTCATAAATGATACCTATGTCACAGGGTGATTTTAACCAGTTTTGATATGTCAAGATTGCTCACAGAAAGTGCAGTAAATTAAACATACAATATTAATTAAATTGATGGTTGTGACGATGGAACGGCATGAACAAGTTTTGCTTCCCGTATCTTCGAATATCTAAAAAATGACCATTTCATTCGGATAAAAATAATAGACATAGGTTGATATGGATTATGAGTTTTATGAATTCAAAATTGTCTCTAGGGTTTAAAGGAAAATTGATTTTAATGGTGGCGATCGTCAGTTCCAGTGCCTTGGCATTTACGAACTGGTTCACGCTTAACTTGGCGACTGATCAAGTAAACCAAACGATTTATAACGAGATTGATCACTCGTTAACGATAGAAATTAATCAGATTGAAAGCACCGTCCAGCGCACCATCGATACGGTCAATTCCGTTGCACAAGAGTTCATGAAATCCCCATACCAAGTACCAAACGAAGCGCTGATGCATTTTGCCGCTAAGCTCGGTGGTATTGACAAGATTGTAGTGGGTTTTGATGATGGTCGTTCTTACACTTCTCGTCCTTCAGAGTCTTTCCCAAACGGTGTTGGAATCAAAGAAAAATACAACCCAACGACTCGTCCTTGGTATCAACAAGCGAAATTGAAATCAGGTTTATCTTTTAGTGATCTGTTTTTCACCAAGAGTACTCAAGTACCTATGATTGGTGTGACTTACACCTATCAAGATCGCGTCATCATGGCAGACATTCGATTTGATGATTTGGAAACTCAGCTCAAACAGCTAGATAGCATCTACGAAGCCAAAGGTATCATCGTGGATGAGAGAGGGATGGTAATTGTATCCACAATAGAAAACGTGCTTCCACAGAGCAATATATCTTCTGCTGACGCCTTAATGAAACTCAATGAAGCTATTGAACTACCTGACCAATTCATTGAAGGTATGATTGATGGTAATCAGCGAATCTTGATGGCTAAGAAGGTCGATATTGGCAGCCAGAAAGAGTGGTACATGATTTCTAGTATTGATCCTGAACTTGCGCTCGATCAGCTGAATGGTGTGATGTCGGATGCTCGAATGCTGATTATTGCCTGTGTGTTGGGGTCGGTCATATTGATGACTTTAATCCTGAATCGTTTCTACCGCCCAATCGTGTCATTGCGTAAGATTGTTCACGACCTTTCTCAAGGTAATGGCGACCTGACCCAAAGGCTCGCAGAGAAAAGTAATGACGACCTAGGACACATCGCCAAAGACATCAACTTGTTCATCATTGGCTTGCAAGAGATGGTTAAAGACGTGAAATTCAAGAACTCAGATCTTGATACCAAGGTATTAAGTATTCGAGAAGGCTGCAAGGAAACCAGCGATGTACTGAAAGTTCATACCGATGAAACGGTTCAGGTGGTCTCTGCGATTAATGGATTGTCCGAGGCTTCAAGTGAAGTCGAGAAGAACTCACAGTTTGCGGCAGAAGCAGCGCAAGATGCGGCCGTGTCCAGTGACGAGACTAAGCAAATTAACACTGTGACCGAAACGTACATCAGTGATCTTGAGAAGCAAGTTTGTACGACGTCGGATGATATTCGTTCTATGGCCAATGAAACACAGAGCATCCAGTCGATAGTGTCTGTGATTGGTGGTATTGCTGAGCAAACCAACTTGCTTGCGCTGAATGCATCCATTGAGGCGGCGAGAGCAGGCGAGCATGGTCGAGGTTTTGCTGTCGTGGCTGACGAAGTCCGTGCGCTAGCAAACCGAACTCAAATCAGCACCTCTGAAATCGAAGAGGCGTTATCTGGGTTGCAATCTAAATCGGATGGCTTGGTTAAATCGATCGAGTTAACGAAGAGCAATTGTGAGATGACTCGTGCTCAAGTTGTGCAAGCGGTAAACATGCTAGCGAAGCTGACGGAACAGATGAAAACCGTGAGTCGTTTCAACAACGATATCTCTGCTTCTTCTGTCGAGCAAAATGCCTTGATTCATAGTATCGCTAAGAACATGCATAAGATTGAAAGCTTCGTTGAGGAACTCAATAAGCTAAGCCAAGATCAACTGACAGAGTCGGCTGAAATCAAAACACTGAATGGCAGCGTTAGCGAGCTAATGAGTAGCTTTAAAGTCTAACGTTTCTATTAATAAACACTAAAAATCAATGTTTTAATTGTGGCTTTTAGCCTGAGAGCCACTCCAAACCTGTCGAGTTTAGAGTGGCCTTTCTGCGTTGTTTTTGTCTCTAAATCCTCGGTAGCGCCACCTCATATCACCTCATTTGTCGCATCTCACATTATGATAAATAGATAATTGACATAAAATAGTACAAATATATCTTATCACTCTACTCTTATGGATAAGTGAGATAAATGTGAATAAGCCAACCCTCATCGTCGCTCTCGCTTCACTCACCTATGGCTGCGGTTGAAGCAGTTCAAATAGCTCAAGTGATAGCGATGACCCTTCTGATAACACCAGTCCAGGAACGTCTTATGGCGTTGTTGCGCCTTATGATATTGCTAAGTATCAAAACATCCTCTCCAGTTCTGACCTTCAGGTATCGGATCCTAACGGCACAGAGGGCAACAAAACCTCTGAAGTGAAAGATGGCGATTTCGATGGTTACATCAGTAATTACTTTTACGCAGATGAAGAGACGGAAAACCTAATTTTTAAAATGGCGAACTATAAGATGCGTTCTGAGGTTCGTGAGGGAGAAAACTTCGATATCAATGAAACGGGTGTAAGACGAAGCTTGTATGCGGAAATAAGCTTACCTGATATCGAGCATGCAATGGCGAGTTCACCTGCCGACCATGATGAAGTGACGTTGCTGCAGATACACAATAAGGGGACTGATGAGAGTGGTACGGGTTATATCCCTCATCCGCTATTGCGTGTGGTTTGGGAGCAAGAACGAGATGGCCTCACAGGTCACTACTGGGCAGTCATGAAAAACAATGCCATTGATTGTAGCAGCGTTGCTGACTCTTCGGATTGTTATGCCACGTCATACAATCGCTACGATTTAGGTGAGGCGGAATTGGACAGTTTTACCAAATTTGATCTTTCTGTTTATGAGAACACACTGTCGCTCAAAGTGAATGATGAAGTAAAAGTGAATCAAGACATCGCTTACTGGCAGCATTTATTGAGCTACTTCAAAGCGGGTATCTATAACCAATTTGAGAATGGTGAAGCGATTGCTTACTATCAGGCGTTGAGATACACCACGACTCAAATCGATGGATCAAACGATTGGGACATTAATGATTGGAAGCTGACTATTCCACCGAGTAAGAATGATTGGTATGGAAGCGGTGGTGACAGTGCTGCTGAGTTAGAACCAGAACGTTGTGAATCGAGTAAAGATCTTCTTTCAAATGACAGCGATGTGTACGACAGTGATATTGATCTTTCTTACTTCAATACTGATGAAGGAAGAATGCACTTTAGAGCGGATATGGGATACGGCACCTCTACCCAAAACTCTAGCTATATTCGCTCTGAGCTCAGGGAGTTGTATCAAAGCAGTGTTCAACCGGATTGTAGCACCAGCGATGAAGATACAAGTTGGTATTTGGACGACACTAGAACGAACGCTACCAGTCACGAGTTAACCGCAAGCTTGCGAATTGAAGATTACCCGAACATCAACAATCAAGATCCAAAAGTGGTACTTGGACAAATCCATGGTTGGAAGATCAATCAAGCATTGGTGAAACTGTTATGGGAAGGCGAGAGTAAGCCAGTAAGAGTGATACTGAACTCTGATTTTGAGCGCAACAACCAAGACTGTAATCATTGTGACCCGTTCAGTGTCGAGTTAGGGACTTATTCGGCAAGTGAAGAGTGGCGATATACGATTCGTGCCAATCAAGACGGTATCTACTTGGCGACTCATGATTTAGATGGAACCAACACCGTTTTTCATTTAATCCCTTGGGGACAAGATTACACAGATAAAGATGGGGACACGGCCTCGTTGACGTCAGATTGGACATCGACAGACATCGCTTTCTATTTCAAAGCGGGCATTTACCCTCAATTTAAACCTGATAGCGGCTATGCTGGTGAGGTGTTCGATGTCAGCTTTAGTTCTCTTAGAGCGGCACACTATTGATTGAGTCGAGATTTAAGCCGTTCCTACATTAAATTAAAAGATCACATTAATGTGGTCTTTTCGGTTTTTAGGGAGAGATAAATCGGCGTTTTCTGATTGCTGGGAACTCGTCTTATTGAGTTTATAGCTCGCACATTCAGTGGAGGAGAGCCGTAGATGACGAGCTTATTTTGTATTCTAAATTTCTATATATTGTCTTTTATCAATAGGAAGTGTGATCCAGTTAAAGCATAGAAAAATCGGAAAGTGTTCCCAGTCTCATTTATTCAATGAAATATTTTATTTGTATTATAAGATTACGTAATATTTTCATGTTATCGCAAATACTGAGAGGGGAACCGCCTTATAGCTCGTGTTTGCTGATTTAGCTTTCACTTACGAACGCTGTCTTTGTATTATAATAATGGATTAAATATGAAACAAATTACTCTAAAAACCTTACTCGCTTCTTCTATTCTACTTGCGGTTGGTTGTGCGAGCACGAGCACGACGACTGCTGATTTTCCAAATAACAAAGAAACGGGTGAAGCGCTTCTAACGCCAGTTTCAGTTGCCGCTAGTAGCCATGATGGTAACGGCCCAGATCGTCTTATTGACCAAGATCTAACCACACGTTGGTCTTCAGCGGGTGACGGTGAGTGGGCAACACTAGACTATGGTTCAGTACAAGAGTTTGACGCGGTTCAGGCATCTTTCAGTAAAGGTAATCAGCGCCAATCTAAATTTGATATTCAAGTGAGTGTCGATGGCGAAACCTGGACGACGGTACTTGAGAACCAACTGAGTTCTGGTAAAGCTATCGGCCTAGAGCGTTTCCAATTTGAGCCAGCAGTGCAAGCACGCTACGTAAGATACGTTGGTCACGGTAACACCAAAAACGGTTGGAACAGTGTGACTGGATTAGCGGCGGTTAACTGTAGCATTAACGCATGTCCTGCTAGCCATATCATCACTTCAGACGTGGTAGCAGCAGAAGCCGTGATTATCGCTGAAATGAAAGCGGCAGAAAAAGCACGTAAAGATGCGCGCAAAGATCTACGCTCTGGTAACTTCGGTGTAGCAGCGGTTTACCCTTGTGAGACGACCGTTGAATGTGACACTCGCAGTGCACTTCAAGTTCCGACAGGCCTACCAGCGATACCAGTTGCTGGTAACGCACCGAGCGAAAACTTTGACATGACGCATTGGTACCTATCTCAACCATTTGACCATGACAAAAATGGCAAACCTGATGATGTGTCTGAGTGGAACCTTGCAAACGGTTACCAACACCCTGAAATCTTCTACACCGCTGACGATGGGGGTCTAGTATTCAAGGCTTATGTGAAGGGTGTACGTACCTCTAAAAACACTAAGTACGCGCGTACAGAGCTTCGTGAAATGATGCGTCGTGGTGATCAGTCTATTAGTACTAAAGGTGTTAACAAGAACAACTGGGTATTCTCAAGCGCGCCTGAATCTGACTTAGAGTCGGCGGCTGGTATCGACGGCGTTCTAGAAGCGACGTTGAAAATCGACCACGCAACAACGACAGGTAATGCGAATGAAGTAGGTCGCTTTATCATTGGTCAGATTCACGATCAAAACGATGAGCCGATTCGTTTGTACTACCGTAAATTGCCAAACCAAGCTACGGGCGCAGTTTACTTTGCACACGAAAGCCAAGACGCAACAAAAGAGGACTTCTACCCTCTCGTGGGCGATATGACGGCAGAAGTAGGTGAAGATGGTATCGCACTTGGCGAAGTGTTCAGCTACCGCATTGACGTTAAAGGCAACACGATGACAGTTACTTTAATGCGTGAAGGCAAAGACGATGTTGTACAAGTGGTTGATATGAGCAACAGCGGCTACGACGCAGGCGGCAAGTACATGTACTTCAAAGCCGGTGTTTACAACCAAAACATCAGCGGCGACCTAGACGATTACTCACAAGCGACTTTCTACCAGCTAGACGTATCGCACGATCAGTATCAGGAATAATGAATAAGTTGAATTTACAACTAAAATGGCAGCTATTATTAGCTGCCATTTTTTCATTACCGATAGGACTACTTTTATTTAATCCTAAGGCTTCGCTCTACAAGTTTTGGGTTTTAGGATACTTCGTCAATAAAAAAGGTTCAACGCGGATTAGCGGGAACTAAAAAAAAACGGCAGTAAGTGATATGGTTTAGTCGCCAAACAAAAACCATACACAAACGACCGTTTTCATGCCGAATCA